>JANOXY010000592.1:0-2188 GCA_031418675.1 Pseudomonadota bacterium | reverse complement strand
GAAACCTATAAGGATGTGAACGAAGCCTTGGGCATGGCCTACGGTGAGCGCCTGATTGAGGCCATCAATCAACGGCTGCGAGCAGTGCTGCGCAACGTCGATACCATCTCTTTGTTGCAGAGTAGCGAACCCGGCGTGGTGTTGGTGCGCTTGAGTACGGACCAGTTTGTGCTGGTGCTGACCGACCTGGAGGACCTCGAAACACTGCCCCGGATCTTAGCGCGCATCACCGAAACGATGACCCCGGTTTTTGATATTGACGGCATGGAGCTCCATGTGGCGCCCCACCTTGGTATTGCCATTAGTCCTGAAGATGGCGAAAACGCCGTAACGCTCGTCTCCAACGCAAATGCCGCCCTGCGTCACGCCAAACAGCGCGGCGGCGAGCAGGCTTACCATTTTTATTCCAGCGACATGAATGCGCGTTCGCGCGAAACCATTCAGCGCGAATCCGATCTGCGCCGCGCTATCGAACGCCAGGAGTTCATCCTGCATTATCAGCCACGCGTGGATATCGCATCGGGCAATATCACCGGTGTCGAGGCCCTTATCCGTTGGAATCACCCAACCCAGGGCATGATCATGCCGGATAAATTTATTCCAATGGCGGAGAAACTCCATCTGATCGACGCGATCGGCGACTGGGTCATCACGACCGCCTGTCGTCAGCTTGCCGATTGGACTGCCATGGGCTTGGAGAGCCTGGAAGTGGCCGTTAACGTCTCGCCACTGCAACTGCATGACAATCGCATTCTGGGCGTACTCAAGGAACAGGCCGCTTACGCCAGACTTGACCCGTCACGCGTCGAGATAGAACTCACGGAATCGGTGGTCATCGGCAACTTTGAAAAGGTCGTGCCGCTGATCGAAGCAATAGCCAAAGCAGGCTTCAAGATCGCGCTTGATGATTTTGGAACTGGTTACTCGTCACTGAGTTACCTGCGGCGCTTTCCGCTCCATCGCCTAAAAATTGATCGCAGCTTCCTGTTCGACCTGGGTGACGACGCGACCGACTATGCGGTGGTGGGATCAGTTATCGAAATGGCACACTCTCTTGACTTGCGGGTGGTCGCCGAAGGCGTCGAAACCGAAGCCCAGTGGGAGGCGCTGCGCGAGTTAGGTTGTGATGAAGCGCAGGGCTATCTCTTAAGCCGCCCAGTGAGCGTGGCTGATGCGACGGAACTACTCGGCAAGACGTCGACATGGCGGCGCAAGCTGCGCGTGATCGAAGGCGCCCGACCAGAGCCGCTCGGCACCCCACGACGGGTCGCCATCAAAGGCATACTCAACGATGCTGACCTTGATAACGCTATGTCGCGCTGGCATGACAAAGCGGCCGGGCAAGAGTAGCTGGGGTTTGCGCAACATCGCGCCCTTTCAGGCGCCGTCGAATTGGCGCGAAAGTTCCGCAGCTTCGTCGGTAATGTGGGCAATATGCGCTACGAGCACCGCCGGCGTGAGCTCGAGCGCCTCCCATGCGCTGCGCGTGATCGCGTGCATGATCTGCTCGGGCTCTGCGCCTGCGTCCAAGCCATCCGCAATACACACGGCAACGTGGACCATGGCATGGATGGCGGTGATCCCGCCCGCAAAAGTAGCGGGCTGCGTGTGTGCCCGGATGGGCGTCACCAATTCTTCCGGCAACTCCCAGGCAGTCAACAACGCTGCACCCACTTCGGCATAGTCGAAGCCCAGACGATGCCGTTCGCAGGCGTTCAATTGCAAAAGGCTGCCATTGGCCGCAGCGAGCATGGCATGACTGTCCTCGGGCAAGGTCATCCAGATCGCGAGGCGCCCGATCTGGGCCAGAAGTCCAAGTAGAAAGAGCCGCCCGCTATCCAGGTATTCGGCAACATTCGCCAGATGACGGGCGCTTGTAGCGGCCACCATACTGTTGTGCCAGAAGCGCCGCATATCCATCAGTTGTGCCGGTATCGGCGGAAAAGCGCGCATTACGACCGTGCCAAGGGCGAAATCGTGTACTTGCAACATTCCCAGCAGTGAGGTCGCGTGGCTGATGCTCGCCACCGGTGCTGCGGTCTTGAAATAGGCGCTATTGGCCAGACGCAGGATGCCTGCCGCCAGAGCCGGATCGCGTTCCAGGAATAAGGCCACGTCCTGCAATGAGGAGTCAGGATCGTTAATGACCCTGCGCAACGCGAAATACACCTCTGGAAACGACACCAGC
>JANOXY010000591.1:0-14560 GCA_031418675.1 Pseudomonadota bacterium | reverse complement strand
CGCTACACCCACAAACCGAGCACCGACAAGCTTTGTTGCGGGTCGCACAATCGTGGCCTGGCCTGGGGCAAGGGCCGCTTGTTCATGATCACTGCCGATGCGCGTTTGATTGCGCTGGACGCCAAGGACGGCAAGCCGGTGTGGGACATGCCGGTGGTGGATCCCATGAGCGGCAAGCCCGAGGATCTCGCCGCCATCAGCCACTACGATCCCGCCCATCACGAAGCCTTCGATCGCGCCACACGGTTTGCCGGCAATATGGCGCCGCTGGTGTATGACGGGAAAGTGTTTGTCGGCGTGAGCGGCACCGGTTACAGCGCGGTGCTGAGCGACGCCGAACAAACCAGCGCCTCGACCCTGGGACGTGCGGGCGTGCGCGATGGTTTGCGTGCTTTCATGAGCGCCTACAGTATCGACGACGGCCATCTGGTGTGGCGCTGGTATTCAACTGCTGAGAGCGGTTGGGAGGGTGACTTCGTAACCAAGACGGCCTTTGGCGATGCACTGCCGCGCGACGTCGTTGCCGAGCGTGCCAATGCACCGAAGTACCGTGACGCCTGGAAAACCGGCGGTGGTTCGATCTACTCAACGCCTTCGATCGATGCCGAACATGGTTTGATCTATTTTGGTACCGGCAATGCGTCACCCGGTTACGAAGACGACAAACGCCCGGGCGACAATCTTTATACGTCCTCGTTGATCGCCCTCGACGTAACGAGCGGCAAACTACGCTGGTTTCAGCAGCTGGTGCCCCATGATCTGTGGGGCTACGACGCCTCATCGCCACCGGTGCTGATCGATCTGCCCGGCCCCGATCAACAACCGCTGCCGGCCCTGGCCGCCGCCTCAAAATCCGGCTGGATGTATGTCTTAAATCGTGTGACCGGCGCACCTGTGCTGCGCTCGCAAGCCTTCGTGCCACAGGACACCCCCATGTTCCGCCGCGCGACCGTGGCGGGCATCAACGTGCGGCCCGGCGCGGCCGGTGGTGCCAACTGGCCGCCCAGTGCCTACAGTGCGCAAACCGGCTGGGTTTACGTGCCGGCCAGCGATGCGGCAACCCGTTACCAGCTAGAGAAAAACGCGCAAGGCAAAGACGTTACGACGCTCAGTTTTGATGACAAGGCACCACGCGCCGGCACCTTGTCGGCCATCGACCCCAAGGACGGCAAGATCCAATGGCAGTTACAAACCAACCTGCCGGTCATGTCGGGCGCTTTGGCCACCGCCGGCGGCCTGGTGTTTGCGGGGGAGTCTAATGGTGATTTCATCGCGCTTGATGCCAAAAGTGGCAAACGGCTGTGGCGCTTTGCAACCGGCGCCGGTGTTAACGCGCCGCCTGTCACCTATCGTGTTGGCGGGCGCCAATACGTTGCCGTTGCCGCCGGTGGCCACGCGCTGTTCAAATTTGCGCTGGGCGATGCGGTGATCGCCTTCGCGCTCCCAAGGTAGTTCGCCAGGCGATGCAGTGGGGTGCGCGCCGCACCCTGATCACTCAAACCAGCGTCAGACCACCGTCAACCACCAAGGTCTGGCCGGTCACAAAGGACGCCTGCGCCGACGCTAGAAAAGCCACCACCGCCGCCACTTCATCAACGCGACCGAGCCGCCCCAGCGGCGTCTGGGCGGCCCAGCGTGGTGCGATTTCACTGTCGAACTTATCGCCCGCGTAAAAACGCGCTGAATGGGTATCGATATAACCTGGGCTGACACCGTTGACACGCACACCACGGGGTGCGAGTTCCACCGCCAGATAACGCACCATGGATTCCATGGCGGCCTTGGCGGGGCCCAGCACACCGTGCCGTTCGATAACCCGAATGGCATCAAAACCCGACAGCGCCACCATGCTGCCACCGCTGTCCATCATCGCCGCCGCGTGCTGCGCAAGAGCGACAAAACCCGCGATGGTGATACCAAAGGTGCGCGCGACATGGTGCGGGCCGACGTCCATCAGGGGTTTGAAGGCGGTCGCCGCGGCATTGGCTACCAAGACGTTCAGCCCTGGGCCCAAGGCCCGAATGTCGGCAAACATTGCCGCGATCGCCTCGGCATCACCGATGTCTGCGCGCAGCGCGCAAGCGCGCCCACCCGCCGCCGTGATGCTGTTGACCGCCGCCGCCGCGGTCTGATCGTCGCGCCGATAGTTGAGTAATACTTCGGCACCGGCCGCAGCGAAGGTTTGTGCCACCGCCAGGCCGATGCCGCGTGTGCCGCCGGTGATCAACACCCGCTGCCCATCAAACGCCATCGCGCTCATCACCGCTTACCGATAAGAAATGTATTCGCGCCCGAAGATCTCACGCGCCACCACACCCTTCATGATCTCCGGTGTGCCGTCGCCGATCTCCAGACCGATCACATCGCGTAAGCGTTGTGCATAGGGCATGGAATTGTCGTAACCCATCCAGCCGTTTAAGACCATGCAGGCGTGGATGGCCTGCACCGCGGCGTGGGGCGCAAGCCATTTCACCATGGCGGCCTCGCGCGTATGGGGTCGCCCTTGATCGCGCAGCCACAGGGTCTGGTAAGCAAGCAGCCGCGCTGCGTGCAGGTGGGTGCTGTGTTCGGCGATCTGGAAGGCGTAGCCTTCGTGACGCGCGAGCGCTTTGCCAAAGGTATGCCGCTGCTTGGCAAATTCGACGGTTTCATCCAGGGACTGCTGGGCCGTGCCGATGCAGGCCAGCGAGATGATTGCCCGGTTGTAGTCAAAAGCCTCCATGGCCTGTGCAAAGCCGGCGGTATCCGCCCCAAGCTGCTGATCACGGGGCACCCGGACATTATCGAAGAACAACGATCCACGCCCGGTGAGCTTGCCACCCATGCTGTCGTAAACACGCCGCGTAATGCCCGGCGCGTCGAGCGGCACCACGATCGCCCCGATGCCCTTGGCACCGGCAGCGCCGACACGCGCAAACACCACACAATAATCGGCATAACCCGCCATCGTGATCGAGGCCTTTTCGCCGTTCACCACCCATTCGTCGCCATCGAGTGTGGCGCGGGTTTTGATCGATGCGGCATCGGAGCCTGCGCCGGGTTCGGTCAGACCGAAGGACACCAGTGTATTGCCACTGGCAAGGCCAGGCAGGATGAGCCGTTTGACACGCTCCTGGGCGTACTGGCCGATCAAGTCCGCGCTGATCGCACCAAGCTGCAGATACATGGTGAAGTTATGATCACCGCGCGCAATTTCTTCGGCGGCAATTCCCGCCATCACATAACTGCCGCCTACACCGCCATATTCTTCGGGCACACGCAGACCCGTTACACCCAGTTCAGCAAATTCGCGAATGCGCGCGCGTGGCACACTTTCACCCCGATCCCAGCGCGCATAGTCCGGCGCGAGCTGCTCCAGGGCGTAACGCCGCAGCGTGTCGCGAAAAGCGCGTTCACTTTCGTCGAAATCAAATTCCATGCTCAGCGGCCCTCAAATCTTGCTGCGCGTTTGTCGAGAAAGGCGCGTAGACCTTCGTGGGCATCACGCGTCTGGAATAGATAACTGACCGCCTGACGTTCGGCTTCGATGCCATTGGCCAGACCAGCGAGCGCTGCACCATGCACCAGCAGTTTCGCGGACCGCAAGGCCAGGGGCGGCAGGGCAGCGAGCCGCTGGGCCCAGGCACGGGCCTCGGGCATTACATCGCCACTGACCACACCATTGATCAGGCCATGGGCGAGGGCCGCTTGGGCATCCAAGGGTTCGCCGAAATACAGCATTTGTTTGGCCACCGCCGCCGGTAGTAGTCGTGCGAGGCGCTGCGTGCCCCCCGCACCCGGCAATAATCCGAGCTTGATCTCCGGCACACCCAGGCGCGCTTCAGCGCTCAACAATCGAAAATCACAGGCCAGCGCCAGCTCGCAGCCACCACCGAAGGCGAGGCCATGTACGGCCGCGATGGTCGGCATAGGCAAGGCTTCAATGGCGTTGAAAGCAGTTTGCAGTGCTTCGAGAAAACGAAACGCGCTATCGGCGTCGGTCAAAGTGTCGAGTGCCGCGATATCGGCCCCGGCACAGAATACCCGGCCGCTGCCACAGACGATTAACGCGCGCAGGCTACGCTCATCGCGCAGCTGGCGGGCCAGGGTTTCGATCTCGTGGGCCATGGCGCCATTGACCGCGTTCAGGCGTTCGGGACGATTGAGGGTGAGCACGCCGATGCCGTGCTCGGCCGCATAGTGAAGGGTCTCAAACATGTCGGTTCTCCGCGGGCGCATACGCGCTCGCTCTGAGTCGATGCGGGAAAGTACACAATCGAGGCCGCCGCCGCGTGCTGAACGCGGGCTGCGATATCAGGCAAAAAAAATCAGCAACAGGCCAGCACGCCTGCCCGCGCGTGTTACCACTGCCGCGGGCGGCCAACATCCAGATGAACAAAATTCGACGAGGCGTAATAACCAACGCCGCCGAGTTTCATGCGCGCGGCGACATCGCGCAGGTGACGGCTATGGGTATCGGCCAGACGCAAGTCGATAGCCATGCCATCCATGTGCAGGCTGTGCTGCGCCACGCCGCTGCTGGTGCGACGCAGGAAATCATTGGTCGCCGGTGAGCGATAACCGCAGATGATCTGAAAGGGCGCGTCGCTGCCGATGGCGGCGTGCACAATATGAAGTTGATCGAGTAGCTGGCGACGAATGGGGAAAACTTGTTCAGTGCGGAAATCCCGCAGCAGGCGATTGATGGCGGCGAGTTCGCGTTCGTTATAAGCGCCGTTGGCATAGTAGGTGACTGCGAGTCGTTCACCGGTATGCAGATGCTCAAAAGCCAGAGATCGGCGTGCTGCAGGCTTGGCCCACGCTGGGGTGGCGATGAGTGCCGATGCACCGAGGGCCAGTTTCAGTAGACCCCGCCGCGACATGGAAGCGTGCGCCGCGCATTGTTGTTCATCATCTTTGCGTATAGGCACCCTTTACCCCACATCGGTTCGGTCGCTAACCGGGCTAGTATAGGCGGACCTTACCCTGAGCGATCAAGTCCGAATGCTGGCCCCATCGTCCTCTTGCACATGCATGCGCATGCTGCTAGCCGCTCTCGTGAGCACCGTCTTCGTTCTCACTACCGTGTCCAGTCAGGCCGCTGCCGATATAACCACGCTGCTCGCCGGTGATGCGCCACAGGTGCAGATCGCCGGTGAGACGATATGGTCAACACCCATTCTGCGTCAGCTCTACGCCGATCCCGACAACGCACCGAGCTGGAGCGCGCGTCAACTCGATGTGCTGCGGCGCGCGGTGGCTGAAAGCTTCGGCGATGGGCTGGATCCCCACGATTTTTTTGCGGAGCGCTTGAACGATCTGGACACCCTGCCGAGCGCCGTGGCCGAAGTGCTGGCCAGTGAAGCACTGGCGCGACTGGCCTTTACGCTGCGCTTTGGCAAATGCAATCCCGAGGCACTCGATCCCGATTGGAATTATTCGCGCAGCTTTGGCACAACCGATCCTTTGGTGTGGCTGCGTGAATCCATCACCAGCGACAAGCTCGCCGAGCGTCTGGCCGCACTGCGACCCAACGACAAACACTATCGTGCTTTGGTCAAGGCACTGGCCGCTTATCGTGCGCTCAAGGAACGCGGTGTTGAATGGCCCACTGTCACCGCGGGCCCCACCTTAAAACCGGATATGAACGATGCGCGAGTCACCGAGGTTCGTGCACGCTTGGCAGCAACCGGCGAGTGGCGCGACCCTGGCACAGCGATCGACGAGCGTCTGTTTGATGCGGATCTGGTCGAGGCCGTGCGTGGTTTTCAAGGCCGCCATGGACTGGATGTTGATGGTGCGGTCGGGCGCGCGACGGTGGCGGCCATGAATGTGTCGGTGGCCGAGCGCATTGCACAGCTGCGTGTCAATCTCGAACGGGTGCGCTGGGTGTTCCGCGATCTCGAAGACGAAGCCATCTCGGTCAATATCGCGGCCTTCGAAGCGAGTTATCTGGATCACGGCCAAGTGCGTTGGTCGGGGCGCGTGATCGTAGGCCAACCCTTCCGCCAGACACCGATATTCAAGGACCAGCTGTCCTACGTTGAATTAAATCCCAGTTGGACTGTGCCACCCACCATTCTGCGCGAGGACATTCTGCCTAAGCTGCGGGTTGACGGTGCTTACCTGGCCAAAAAAAAGCTGCGCCTGATCGATTTCAACGGCACGCCGGTGGATGCCAGCAAAATCGACTGGCGGGCCCAGGGTCGTGGCTTCCCCTACTTCCTGCGCCAGGAAGGCGGGCCTGAGAATCCCCTGGGTCGGGTCGCCTTCATGTTCCCCAACGTGCATGCGGTATATCTGCACGACACGCCGTCCCGGGGCCTGTTCCAGCAGGCCGAGCGTGCGTTCAGCTCGGGCTGCATCCGTATCGAAAATCCACTCAAGCTGGCGGAAATGGTCTTGCGCGATGACCCCAAATGGGATCAGCTCAACCTCGAAAAAGCCGTGGCCAACGGCCACAATCGGCGCATCAATCTGCCGCGCAAGATCACCATCATGTTGCTTTACCTGACAGCTTTCCCGAGCGAAAACGGTGATGTTCAGTTCCGCCGTGATGTTTATGGGCGCGACGCGCCGGTACTGGCGGCGCTGGATGCTCCGCTGCGTTTAGCCCCACCCAAGGACTTTTTGATCCCCACTGCAGGCGGCATTTGAGCCCGAGCAGCCCGCAAACATCGCCCGTAACAGCCCGCGCGTTTGCCGACGCTTTGCCAACTCAGGGACACCCCCCACCGGCTGACGCCGCCACAGGGCGGGCGTCCCAGGCGCCAAACGCGTATCATGTCGCACCGCCGCATTCCCTCCTCCATCGGCCAAGGCGCGATGGAGCGTGACAGCGAGTGTGACGACCCCCGCCCCCGTGAGCGCTTGAAGCCCTCGCGCCGGGCTTCCCTCAATGCCTGCCTGGTCGGAATCTATCGTGCTTACAACTGCGAACGTCACCATTCAATTCGGCGCCAAGCCGCTGTTCGAAAACGTCTCGGTCAAATTTGGCAATGGCAATCGTTATGGCCTGATCGGCGCCAACGGCTGCGGCAAATCGACCTTCATGAAAATCCTAGGCAGTGAGCTTGCACCGACCAATGGCAATATCTCCATTGACCCGGGTGAACGGCTCGGGGTGCTGCGCCAGGATCAGTTCGCCTTTGAGAACTGCACGGTATTGAACACCGTGATCATGGGCCACGAACAACTGTGGGAAGTGAAATCCGAACGCGAACGCATCTACGCCATGGAGCACATGAGCGAAGAGGATGGCATGCGCGTGGCTGAGCTCGAGGTGCGCTTCGCCGAGCTCGATGGTTACACCTGCGAGTCACGCGCGGGTGAACTGCTGATGGGCGTCGGCATCCCGATCGAACAGCACGACGGTCTCATGAGTCAGGTCGCGCCGGGCTGGAAGCTGCGTGTCCTGCTCGCCCAGGCCTTGTTTGGCGAACCCCATATCCTGCTGCTCGACGAGCCGACCAACAACCTCGACATCAATGCCATCCGCTGGCTGGAAGAAATTCTCAATACTCGCGACTGCACCATGGTCATCGTCTCGCACGATCGGCACTTTTTGAACAGTGTGTGCACCCACATGGCCGATCTCGATTATGGCGAGCTGCGTGTATATCCCGGCAATTACGACGACTACATGATTGCCTCGACTGCGGTGCGTGAACGCATGCTGGCCAACAACGCCAAAAAACAAACCCAGATCGAAGATCTGAAACACTTCGTCAGTCGCTTCTCGGCCAACGCATCCAAGGCCCGTCAAGCCACCTCACGCGCGCGCCAGATCGAAAAGATAACCCTCGAAGACGTCAAGCCCTCCAGCCGGGTGAACCCCTATATCCGCCTTGAGCAGAACAAAAAGCTGCATCGTCTGGCGGTGGAGCTGGAAAATCTGAACAAGGGTTTTGACGGCGTCACCTTGTTCGACAAACTGACCCTGGCTGTAGCTGCCGGTGAGCGGGTCGCCATCATCGGTCCCAACGGCATTGGCAAAACAACTTTGTTGCATTGCCTGGCAGGCGATGTGACGCCGGACAAAGGTCAGGTGAAGTGGGCCGAAAATGCCGAAGTCGGATATGTGCGGCAAAACCGCGCCGCCGATTTTGAAAAAGACGACAACTTGTTTGAATGGATGAGTCGCTGGCGTCAGAAGGGTGACGACGACATGCGCGTGCGGGCGGTGCTGGGCCAGCTGTTGTTCTCCAAGGAGGACAGCAACAAGTCAGTGCATGTCATCTCGGGTGGTGAAGAAGCGCGCATGCTGTTTGGCAAGCTGGTGCTGGAAAAGCCCAACGTGCTGCTGCTCGACGAGCCCACCAACCACTTGGACATGGAATCCATCGAATCGCTGAATCAGGCCCTGGAAAATTATCCGGGCACGCTGATTTTTGTCAGTCACGATCGCGAATTTGTCTCCTCGCTCGCCACGCGCGTGATCGAAATGACACCGGAAGGCATCATCGACTTCAAGGGTACTTATGATGAGTATCTGCAGTCGCGCGGTCTGGAAAAGGCGGCACCCCGCAGGGTGCCGGCCAAAGCCTAGTCCTTCAGGACTGCGTTGAGGCGCGCGCCTCGACGCAGGTCAAAACGCTGACGCTTAAGCTGCGTCTTCGCGAACTTCGATGGCCTGCGGGTTCAGTTCCTGCAGCGCCGGCAGCACTTCCTTGGCAAACAGCTGCATGCTCTTCTCCGCCATCTTCATCGGCATGCCGCCGTACTTAAAGATGAACATGATTTCCTCGCAGCCGAACTGCAGGGCGAGATCCTTGGCGCGATCGATAGTCTGCTGCGGTGTGCCCCACGGATGGGAGTCAACAAAACCCCGCAGGAAAGGTGTTGGGTCCTTGGCCAAGGCCTTCTGCATTGCGCCATAGGATTCATAGCCTTTGATGTTACCGAGGTGGCTGCCACGCAGCTCGTAGTGGCGCAGAGCCGAATCGGCGTACTGCACCATGTACTGCTCGGCACCGGCCTTGGCCTGCGCTTCGGTTTCAGCCACATAGGTCCACAAGGCCAGCTTGGTTTTGGAGGGTGCGAAGCCGGCCTTGGCATGCAAGCGCGCGTACTTGCGTGCGGTCTCGAGCGACAGTCCCAAGCTTGTGGTCGGAATCACCAGTGGACGCACACCGTGACGGGCGATGATCTCAACCGTCTCGTCGGTGCCACCGGCGCACCACAGATTGGGGCTCAGGTCGCGGTCGGGCTGCGGGCGCAGCTTCAGGCCTTTGATCTGGTAGTGCTTGCCTTGGAAATCGCACTTGCCAGTGGCGAGCAATTGATTGAGCACCTGCAGGGATTCGTCGAAACGTTCGCGCGCTTCGCCCTGATCGATGCTCAAACCTTCGTACTCACGACGGCCAAGACCACGGCCGACACCACAAATGATTTCGCGCTTGGGCCCGAGGAAGGTGTCGAGCATGTTGACGTCTTCGGCCACCCGCACCGGGTTGTGCCACGGCAGCACGGTGACCATGGTGCCTAGATCAACACGCTTGGTAATACCTGCGATGTAGGTCAGGTATTGCAGCGGGTTGGTGACCATGGTGTAGGGCGTGAAGTGGTGCTCGATGGTCCACACCGCATCAAAGCCGGTGTCATCGGCGATGCGAGCGAAGTCCAGCTCATCGACAAAGATCTCGCGATCCGATTGCTGGGGATGGGCAGCGACTTTGTCACCACGTTCTTCCGCTTCGTAACGATCCCAGTCGGCATAGTTCTGATTGAATATGGTGGCGCCTACGCGCATGGTCGATTGCTCCCCTGGTTGATGGTGCGGCATCGCCAGCCGCTGATTTGTCCACTGTTGCTCTCAGTCGGACCGGCGAAGCTCGCTAAAACAAACGCGTTGTTATTGCGCGACGGCGGGCTGTATGGAGCCCGCGCTCGCGCTGAGGTTGTCACAATCATGGCCGAATTGGTTGATCCACCTCAAGCACTTGAACCGCTCGCGCCCAGGCGATCCGTTGCACGCGCCGCGAGCTTGCCGCGGATCTACCCGATCGGGTAGCAGGCTCGCGCTTACAAACTGATCCGCTTGAAGGCCGGCTCACGCTGCTCGAGGAAGGAACGCACACCTTCGCGAAAATCCGGCCGCCCCAGACTTTCTTCCATCAAACGATTGGTTTCCTCCATGGCCGGCCCGAGGCTCATGGTGAGATGGCGATAAACCTGTTGTTTGATGACCATGATCGAGGTCGGCGAGACGCTGCGGGCGAGTTCTGCGATGTAATCACGGGCCGCTTGCACGGCGGTGCCGGTGTCACACAGTCGGTCGGCAAGACCGAGCTTGTCCGCTTCCACCCCATCGAAGCGCCGCGCGCTCCACAGAATATCGAGCGCACGCGAGCTGCCAATCAGACGCGGCAGCAGCCAGCTCACACCGTGTTCGGCCACCAGCCCACGACCGGCAAACGCCGTGCTGAACTTGGCCTGACGCTCAACAAAGCGCATGTCGCTCAGCACCGCAAAACAGAAACCGAGACCGGCACAAGGACCATTGATAGCCGCCAGCACCGGTTTGCGCACCGCCAGCAGATAGGTGTAAGCAATGCTGAAATCGGCGCCCATGGCGGCATCACCGGGTTCGGCGACGAGGCTCGCGTCATCTTCACCAGCCAGACTTGCTGCGGCTGAAATGTTGTCCAAGGCCGCCATGTCCATGCCCGCACAAAAACCACGCCCGGCACCGGTCAGGACTATCCCGACCACCCGAGGATCGCGCTCGGCGGCGGCAACGGCGTGGCGGATCTCGGCCAGCATGGTGCGTGTGAACGCGTTCAGCCGCTCGGGCCGGTTCATGGTGATGAGTGCGACCGGCTCGTCGACCTGATAAAGAATGTCTCGATACTGCATGCTGCTTGCCCCTGCAAAATGGAATCGGCGCGGATGGTGTAAACGGAAAACCCTTGGGAGCGCTTGTTCGCGGCCAGGATACCATCGTCGTCGCGCTCGCTTGCGCCGACCGAAGGCGCCCTCGACAATAAAGCCCCGTTCCGGAGTCAGACCATGACCGCCAAGCCCACACCAAACACCGCCGATACCGATGTGCTGGTTGAACTGAGTGATGGCATTGCCACCCTCACCCTCAATCGTGCCGCGCGCTACAACACGCTGACCAGCGACGTAATCGCTTCACTCAGTGGCCACCTGGCAGCGATCGCCGATAACGAAGCGGTGCGGGTTGTGCTTATTGCCGCTACCGGCAAGGCCTTTTCCACCGGCCACGACTTGAAAGAAATGAACGCCCATCGCGACGAGACTTTTTATCGGCAGCTGCTGGCCGCTTGTTCGCGTTTGATGCAGGCCATCGTGGCCTTGCCCCAGCCCGTCATTGCCCAAGTGCAAGGCATCGCCACCGCCGCTGGCTGCCAACTGGTGGCAAGCTGCGATCTGGCGGTTGCCGCGCGCAGCGCGCGCTTTGCCACCAATGGCATTCAGAATGGCCTCTACTGTGCGACCCCTTCGGTGGCACTGAGTCGGGTGGTCGCACGCAAACACGCGCTCGAGATGCTCCTGACCGGCGATTTTATCGATGCGCAGCGCGCTGCAGAGATTGGCCTGATCAATCAGGTGGTCGACGACGCAGATCTTGTCGTTGCCACACGTGCTTTGGCCGGCCGCATCGCGGATAAATCACAGTTTGCGGTGCGCCTGGGCAAAGCGTCGTTTTATCGCCAGGTCGACCAGGGACTCGATAGCGCCTACCGTGGCACGTCTGAGGACTTAGTCTGCAATCTGCTCGCGAACGACGGTATTGAAGGTTTGAACGCTTTCATCGAAAAGCGGCCGCCCCACTGGCAGAACCGCTAACGGGCAGGACCTGCCCACCGTGCGCATGGCTTTCAACCGCGCCATTTTTATCGGCCCACGTCCCATTAGGAAATCTCTGGCATGAACGACGCCGTCCGCAATCCCTATGCACACGATCTTGATCAGGTGCCGGCCAATTTTGTTGCGCTGTCGCCGCTCAGCATGCTGGCGCGCGCGGCGGCGGTATATCCCAAGCGCCTGGCGGTTGTTCACGGCAAGCGCTGCTTCAACTGGGCGGAGACTTTCTCTCGCTGCCGCCGGCTGGCCTCGGCCTTAAACAAGCGTGGCATCGGGCGCGGCGATACGGTTGCTGTTATCGCGACGAATATCCCGGCCTTTTACGAAGGACTGTTTGGCATTCCGGCGACCGGTGCCGTCATCAACCCGATCAATATCCGTCTCGATGCCGAAGCGATTGCCTTCATTCTTGACCATGGCGAAGCAAAGGTTGTGCTGGTCGACACCGAGTTTGCCCATGTCACCCGCGATGCGCTGGCACTGGCCACGGTCAAACCCCTGGTGATCGACATCGCTGACGAAGACGCGCCCTGCCATGACCGCATCGGCGCCATGGAATACGAAGACTTCATTGCCGGTGGTGATGCAGACTTCCCGTGGGTATTACCCGACAACGAATGGCAGGAAATGGCGCTGTGTTACACCTCGGGCACGACTGGCAATCCGAAAGGCGTGGTCTACCACCATCGCGGCGCTTATCTCAATGCCATCAGCTGCGCGATGGCGTGGAACATGGTGCATCACCCGGTATATCTATGGACCTTGCCCATGTTCCATTGCTGCGGCTGGACCTTCCCCTGGACCATAGCCGCGCTGGCCGGCACCAATATCTGCCTGCGGCGCGTAGCGGCCAAGCCCATCTACGACGCCATCGTCGAACACAAAGTTACGCACTTCTGCGGCGCGCCCATCGTCTTGAACTTCATCATCAACGCACGCCCGGAAGACAAGCAGCCACTACCCCACACCGTTGAAGTAATGACTGCCGGCGCGGCGCCGCCCGCCGCGATCCTGCGTTCCATGCAAGCCAATGGTTTTAACATCACCCACACCTACGGTCTGACCGAGGTGTATGGCCCCGCGGTATTCAACGCACCACAGGATGACTGGGCTGCGCTCGATGAAGAGGCCTATGCCGAAAAGCTCATTCGACAAGGTGTGCGTTATCACGTGCTGGAGGACCTGGACGTGATGGATCCCGAGACCATGCAGCCAGTTCCGCGCGACGGTGAGACCCTGGGCGAAGTCATGTTCAAAGGTAATGTGGTGATGCGTGGTTATCTCAAGAACAAAAAGGCCACGGAAGAATCCCTGGCCGGCGGATATTTCCATTCCGGTGATCTGGCGGTGATGTACCCCGATGGTTACATCCAGATCAAGGACCGCTCCAAGGACATCATCATCTCGGGTGGCGAGAATATTTCGTCGATCGAGGTCGAAGAAGTGCTGTACAAACACCCCGATATTCTCGAGGCCGCCGTAGTCGCCCGCCCCGATGACAAATGGGGTGAAACACCCTGTGCGTTCGTGACCCTGAAACCGGCCGCCGGCGAAGTGACTGCGCAACAGATCATCACCTACTGCCGCACCAAACTCGCGCACTTCAAAGCACCCAAGACCATCGTGTTCTGTGATCTACCCAAGACCGCGACGGGCAAAATACAGAAATTCAAGTTGAGGAAGGATGCGGAAGCAATGGGGAGTCCGTGAGTAGCAATCAAACCCAAAGTTCTTTGTAGGTGCGAATTTATTCGCACAAATCAAATCGCACTTACCCAAACTCAGCAAAATGTCCGACTGAAGTCGGACCTACACAAGAGCGTCACCGCGAGTCTTTTTGTAGGTGCGAATTTATTCGCACTAATGAAATCGCGCTTGCCCAAGCTCAGCCGAATGTCCGACAGAAGTCGGACCTACAAAAAAGTGCCACCGCAATGGCGGCGGCTACCCTTTCAAGAAAACAACCAGGGCGCGTCCACCTTCTTCTTGGCTTCATAGGCCTTGATGTCGTCGGCATATTTCAAGGACAGGCCGATGTCATCGAGTCCGTGCAGCAGGCGTTCTTTTAGATCGGCCTTAAAGTCGAATTTGAAGGTCTCTCCGCTCGGGGTGGACACCATCTGCTGAACGAGATCGACGGTCAGCTTGTATCCGGGCGTGGCCGCCACTTCCTGAAATAACTGCTCCACGACCGCTTCTGGCAGCGTCAGCGGTAACAGACCGTTTTTGCACGAATTGCCAAAAAAAATATCGGCGTAACTTGGCGCAATCAAAGCGCGTATGCCAAAATCGTAGAGCGCCCATGGCGCATGCTCACGCGACGAACCACAGCCAAAATTATCCCGCGCCAGCAGGATCTGAGCGCCCTGATAACGGGCCTGATTCAAGGCGAAATCCGCATTCAGCGGCCGCTTGCTGTTGTCCTGGTCGGGCTCACCTTTATCCAGATAGCGCCATTCGTCGAACAGATTCGGGCCAAAACCGGTGCGCTTGATCGACTTCAAAAACTGCTTGGGAATGATCGCATCGGTATCAACGTTAGGCCGATCGATAGGCACGACCAGACCGGTTAATTGCGTAAATGCCTGCATGACTCAGATCTCCCGCACGTCGACAAAATGTCCAGCGATACCCGCCGCTGCGGCCATCGCCGGACTGACCAGATGGGTGCGTCCGTTGCGGCCCTGGCGGCCCTCAAAATTGCGATTCGATGTGCTTGCGCAACGTTCGCCGGGTTCAAGCTGATCCG
>JANOXY010000590.1:0-4362 GCA_031418675.1 Pseudomonadota bacterium | reverse complement strand
AGCAGGAAGGCGCCCATCAGGCTGACCAGGGAAAACAGCAAACTCATCTTGGTTCTTTCTTTGTGCTTGGGATGGTGGAGCGCGCGCAGGCTAACAGGTAGTTCTACGGTATGGCCACTTTTGCCGAGCAGGCGTTTGGAGTCGTCGTGGCATCACGCACGGCGGCGCTTACCTGTCAGTCCAGGTAAGCAGTGCCAACGGCACAACCTTAAGCGAGTGCGACGGGCGCCGTTTTGGCGGTGGACGCTTTGCGACCTATCAAGCGGATTGGAAAGCGCTTGAGCCCACCGACGAAGTTGGTCTGGGTGCGTTCTGGTGTACCGGCCACCTCAAAGCCCTCGTAACGTGCCAACAATTCTTCCAGTGCAACCCGCAACTCGAGCCGCGCCAGCGGTCCACCGAGACAGGTATGGGGGCCAAAGCCGAAGCCCAGGTGGGGATTGGGAGAACGGGTCACATCAAACGTGTCGGCGTTGGGGAACACCGTCTCATCACGATTGGCCGAGGCCAGCCACACCACCACCCGTTCACCCGCTTTCACCGCCTGATTGCCAATGTACGTATCGGCCGTGGCGACCCGCCCCAAGGTAATCACCGGGTTCGACCAACGCACCATCTCCTCCACGGCGCGCCGAATGAGTTTGGGATCATCGCGCAACAGCTGCATTTGTTGCGGATGCTGCAGTAGCGCCAGCAAACCACCGGAAAAAGAATTACGAGTGGTTTCAAAACCCGCCAGGATCATGAGCGTGCCGTTCTGCACGATTTCCGCTTCCGTGAGCGCGAGACCATCGATGCGACCATTGGCCAGCGTGCTCAAAGCATCGGCGTGGGGGCAGCCGCGCCGCGGCATGGCGAGATCGCGTACACAGTTGCGAATGCCTTCGATACCGGCGGCGGTGGTCGCGGCAGCGTCACCGCCGCTGTATTCGGGATCGGACGCGGTCAAGGCCATCTTGCCCCACATCAACAGATCAGCGCAGCGCTCCTGGGGCAGGCCGAGAATATCGGCGATGATGGTCATGGGGATCTTGGCGGCCAGATCGTCGACTAGATCGATGACGCCATTGGCAGGCAGGTCGTCGAATATTTTTTTGATCAGATCGGTCTTGATTTCGGTGGTTTCGATCAATGCATTAGGCATGAACGGCCCCGACACCAGCTCGCGGAATTTGCCATGGCGTGGCGGGTCGATGGCGATCAGCATTTCGCCCGGGCCAAAAGCATCACGATTGGCCTCGTGCAGGGTCTCATCCATGATCGGCATCACGCCGTCGATCTCCGAGCTGAACAGCACCCCTTCGTGCAGCACACGCTTGACGTCGGCATGTTTGAACACTGACCAGAAGCGTGCGCCGTTAAGACCCGTGGTCATGCGCACCGGATCACTGCGCCGCAGTTCGGCAAACAGATCGTAGAAACCCTCGTCGCGGAAGTTCGCGGCATCTACCAATCGTTCATCAATGTCAGTCATGCACTTGTCTCCTGCGTGATCAGCCTGGGGCGGTCCAGCGCGCACCGCCGCGCGGCGTGCTTCAATGGCGTGGGTCGGCTTGCGGACCACGAATCAGCTTGCCCGGCAATGTCCCGACCGGCGCGCCATCGTTATAGGTTACCTGCCCAGCAAGAATCGTGGCTTTATAACCATCGACCCGCTGCACCAGGCGCCGCCCGGCCGCTGGCAAGTCATGCACCGCCTCGGGCGCGTGCAAATGCAAACGCTCCAGATCGATGACATTGAGGTCGGCGCGCATACCCGCCGCCAACAGACCACGATCATGCAGGCCATAGGCCAGGGCGGTGGCGCGGGTCTGCAAACGCACGGCGGTTTCCAAGGGCAGCCGTTGGCCGCGGGCGCGATCGCGCACCCAGTAGGTCAACATATAGGTCGGTGAACTGGCATCACAGATCACACCGCAGTGGGCGCCGCCATCGGACAAGCTGAGCAAGGCCTGGGGATGCAGCAGCATTTCGCGAATGGGTTCGAAGTCCGCATTGGCATAGTTGATGATCGGATAGTAGATGAAGTCACTGCCGCCCTTGTTGAGCATGGCGTCGAGCAATACCGCCTGGGGTGCGCGGTTTTCGCGGGCCGCGATGCTGGCGATGCTTTGGGCTGCAGTTGGTTCGTAGTCCGGCGGATCACCGAGCGGATACATATTGTCGAAGTGGCTCACGAACAGGGTATCGAATTTACCCGTCAAGCTGCTTTTTTCAGCCGCCAGTTGCGCGCGCATGGCGGGCTCGGACAACACACGGATGCGCTCGGCAAATGGCAAGCCCGCCACTTTCTGATAAGTCGGGTGGCCCTTGAAGGGATGCATAGGATTATCAAAGCTCAGCAACATGCCGGCCGGGCGCGCCGCCACTTGGGCGCGCAGATTGGCGCCGGCCGCCACCGCAGCCTCAGTCAACTGCAGGATCTCACGCCACTCACCGGGGTTATGGCTGGCCTGGCCAAGGATGAAGCTCACTGGCAGTCCGGTTTCTTTGGAGAGATCGCGCATCCACGCGATGTCTTCGTTAAAACGCCCACGCATACCGCCGATGGCAAAATCGCTGGCGATTTCAAATACACCATGGCCGGCGCGCGCGCAGGCGCGGCCGATGCCGATCAACTCATCGTGGCCGGCAAAAGTGCCCGGCACCGGGCGACCATCTTTGGCCCGATGCAGCATGGTGCGCGACGACGTGAAGCCCAAGGCGCCAGCGCGCAAGGCCTCTTCGACGATGTTCGACATCGCAGCGATGTCCGCTGGTGTTGCGTTTTGATTGGCCGCACCGCGATCGCCCATGACATAACCACGTACAGCGCCATGGGGCACCTGCGCGCCTATGTCCACAGCACGGGGAAATTTTTCCAGGGCATCGAGGTATTCGGGAAAACTTTCCCACGCCCAGTTGATGCCTTCCGCCAGCGCGCTGCCGGGGATGTCTTCAACCCCTTCCATGAGTTGGATTAACCACTCATGACGATCAGGTCGGGCCGGCGCGAAGCCCACACCACAATTGCCCATCACCACGGTTGTGACACCATGCCATCCGGATGGTGTGAGATAAGGATCCCAGGTCGCCTGACCATCGTAGTGGGTGTGCACATCAACAAAGCCCGGGGTGACGAGCAGGCCATCGGCCTTGATCTCGCGGCGCCCCGCCCCGGCTTTGCCACCGACCTGGCTTAAGCGATCGCCGTCGATGGCGAGGTCACCATGGGTCGCGGGCGCGCCGCTGCCATCAACAATCAAACCATCTCGAATGACGAGGTCGTGCATAGCAGCTCCCCTGAGAATGAACGTGCCTGATTAAAGCGCATCCCTACCCGGGTGGGGAACCACCCATTCGACTAAGCTTGCCACCCCGCGGGTTTCTGGTGTGCGCAGGTTTGGCGACCGGCGCAGTTAAACCACCAACTCAATCACGTTCACATTCACGCCAAAGACATCTCGCACCATCGTCAGCAGGTGATCGTGATGACTCAAAAAAATCACCTGGGTGTGCTGCGCCAGTCCACGCAGCGCGTGCAGGCCGGCGGTGGCCCGCGCATCGTCGAAGTTGATGAACAGATCGTCGGCGACAAACGGCAAGGGCGTAGCCTGGGCGAGGTGTAGTTCCAGGGCAGCGAGGCGCAAGGCCAGATACAGCTGATCACGTGTACCCTCGCTCAGGCCGGCAACCTCCACATCGCGGCCACTGTGATGCCGCGCGCCCAAGCTCGGTGGATCACTGTCGTAGTCAACACGCAGCTGGCTGTAATTGCCCAGTGTCAGCTCGGCAAAAATCCCACCGGCGCGGGCCAGCATCGGGCCCTGCTTGCGATCCCGATATTGGTTGATTGCCCAGCGCAACAACTCGGATGCGGTGCGCACCTTGAGATAACGCTCGGTGGCATCGGCCATGGCCGCCAGTGCTTCCTGGCGTTTAGCCGCCGCGATCGCCGCATCGGCCTGCCCGTCGATGCTGGCCAGCGCTTGTTCGGCGCGCACCCGTTCGCCGGCCAGCGTCTGCATCTCATCGGCACAGGCGGCAAGCTGCGCTTCCAGTTGCCGCAGTTCACTGGCGACCAAGCTGAGATCGCTGCTATCGATTTCAGCCAGCACGGCCGCGAGATCGAGTCCATCGGCATCACGGGTCAAAGCGTCGCGCAGCTGTTCAATATCCCGTAGCAGCTCACGTTTGCGATCGGAGCGGGTGACCAAGGGTAGTGCTTCGTTCGGGCTGCTGGCGCCGGCCGCGTCCAACAAGGGCTGCAGCCGGGCGATGGTGGTTTCGACCTGCAAAGCGGCTTCGTCCCGTTGCTGCTGGGCGCGGGCCAGCGCAGCATCGGCGGCAATGCAACGCTGGTAGGCCGTCTGGGCCTGCTGC
>JANOXY010000589.1:0-1675 GCA_031418675.1 Pseudomonadota bacterium | reverse complement strand
CATCTGAACACGGGTGAAAGCAACGATAATTTTGACCCCACCGACGACTACTGGGTACGCACCGGAAAAACCGCCACGGCTAGTTCGCAATGGGAAGATAGCTGGTTGGCGACCCAAAGCGAGCATGTGTCCCTCGACTTTGCGCTAGAGGGCAGCATCAGCGTTAATCAGGGGTGCTTCGCAGCGGGTACGTGCGGCGTAATTCTCCCAGCAGGCACGGAATTCCATCGAACCGAAGACTTCCATTTCGATCTCAGGGCTGCAATGGTGGTCTATGATCTGTCGACGATTGTGCCCTGCGAGCAGGTGTCCGACGAATGTGACGGCGAAGGCGACGCACCGCTGGCGCTGGATTCCATCACCGTGCGTGGCGGCATTTATTCAACCAGTCGTAGCGCCGACTACGCGGTGTTAGACGCAGGCGGCACACTCGATGTCGATATAGTCGATACGCTCGAGTTCGATGCCATCGCTGGTCATGAGTACTACGTTGTCAGTCTTCTGTCGGTGGAGTCCCAAAACGGCGTGCGTCTCGACTTTTTCAACTCTTTCAAGCTGACGGGTGTTAATGCATCACCCGGCAACTTGCTGTCGAGCGCCCTTGGTGACCAGGACATAACCAGCCACTTCAGCGCGGTGCCGGTGCCCGGCGCACTGTGGATGATGTTAGGCGGACTCGGTGCGCTGGGTTTACGCGGCGCGCGGTACAAACTGTCCGCCACCGCGTGAGCTCGCGTGGCTGCGCGGCCGTCTAAAGCGCGCCGGTACAATCAACGTACTGGCATGCAGCCCAGAGCTGGCCGCGTTTATTTTTTAGCGCAGCGGAAATTTCAACACCAAGGGCTGTGGCCATTCGGCACTGCTACCCGAGGCCACGGAAGTATTGTTTATACGCAATACGGCGCGGCCGCCTACCTTGTCACCAACGCGCACAATACGGCCATCAATTACGGCCATCTGAGCTGAGGGTGTATTCAACACGGCTTCCGAACTGCACCGTTAAAGTGCTGACGGACTTTCTCGAGTTGCTGGACCAAGCCATTCGAGGTCGGTCGACTCTGAAAATCCAATACCTCACCGGTCCGCGTTTCCAGCGCTGACCCGTGCTAGCGCACATCGTCGACATCGGTCCCGACATAAATTAGATGCTGGTTCGTAGACGCCTCCTGGTTTGCATCAGCGACCTGTCAACCACTTGAGGTATCCATCATCGGTGGTAGCCCTCGGGTCAAGAGGGGGCGTCTATATCTTCTGTCACCCGACCGCGCCATGAGCGCCCTGCATGCCCGCCATCGCGACAGCAGCGAGATGCATGTGCTGAACAACGGCTATCACACCCTCATGCGACTGTGGGTCCTGCTCTATTACCCGATGCCCGAATGGCGCCGTGAATGGGAGGTGAGACGGTGTTCTTCGATGGCGACGACATCACACGCGCATCGGCATCAGCCGCGCAGCGCGGCCGGCAAACCCATCAAGCCCTGATAACCCATCACCACATTGCCTTGGGGCGCTGGCAATACATTCAATAACAGCAGCTCGTCCAGTACCGGCTCATAGGCGGCGATGCGCGCGCGGCACTCGGCAGGTGTGCCGGCGATCGTGATGCAGTCCAGACACTCGTCGGGAATAGCATCCATCGCCGCCGCCAACTGCCCGGCCGGCATATGCTTGA
>JANOXY010000588.1:0-5129 GCA_031418675.1 Pseudomonadota bacterium | reverse complement strand
TTCAGCATGGAAAACCTCGTAGGAATTGCTGATGGGCAGGGGTTTTGAACGCCCGGCACGATATCAAGTGTCGAGAAAGCAATCCAGTGTCGAACCGCAAAACCGCCTTGTCGCACCGTAGAAAATCCTGGCCATCGTGGCTGCGGGCCAGCCATGACAGGCGAGTATCTTCGAATATCTGCAGCGGCGGTATGAACGGCTCTGGGCAATCAATGCTGCCCACCGCAACGTCGACCACCGCTGCGTGCTCAGCGTTAATGCATGCAGCGTGAGTACCACACGCGCGACAGAAGTAACGTGTGCCATTGGCGCACGACCGCAGGGCTGTGGGCAGCGTCTTGCGGTATCGAAATTCATCTGCCGGAACGACTATCCACGTCACCTGGGGCGCCGCCTGACTACGACGACACAGGGTGCAGTGACTATCAACCGACTGATACGCGCCAGCGTCAACCGCGTATCGGACTTCCTGACAGAAACACCCGCCTTCAAACATGGGACTACGCCCTATAGCTACCCGATAGGTTATGTAGCGCACCGATTCTGTCTGCCCGACCCGGCATTGCTAGCATTGCCACAACCGGCAGTGTTACGTTCATCATGCGCGACGGCAAATTGCTGTTGACGGGAGTTATGCCGATCGGCCTCGCTGCCCAAGTCTTGACGGAACAATTTGACGGCAGTTATCGCGCATCAAACGATCGGCAGTCGAGCACCGCAAGTGGGAATGAGTTAAGCGATTAAACCAATGTGATAGGAGGCAGTGTGAAAAATTCGAGAAATCTATGCGCGATGGTCCTGGTTTTGGCGTGCATGTCGGTTATGCCCGCGGCATTCGCGCAAGACACCGCCGAAACCAAGATTGTGCAGGCGTTTCTCGCCTCATGGGCGTCCCATGACATAAACAAAATCATGGCCTTTATCAGCGACGACTGTTACTACAAAAACGTGCCGTCGTTGAGTGGGCCCAACCCCGTGATCAGCGGCCATCAAGCTATCAGCACCTTTCTTGCGCCGTTTTTTGTCAAGGAGCCACTCACCGTGCCCATGAAATTCTTTACTGAGGTGAAAAACGTCGTTGCGGGTGGAGAGGGTGTCGCATTGGAGAGAGTCGACAACTTTGAGTTCGGCTCAACCAAAATTGCCGTGCCGGTGGCTGCCATGTTCCGCGTCAAGAATGGCAAGATTATTTACTGGGTCGATTATTTTGATAGCGGCGCTTTCGCGCCCGTCACTACCATCATGGCGGCGTTTGCAAAAAAATAACGCGGCCTTGCCATCCGACTCCGATGAATCGATGCGCACTGGCCCGCCCGGCAGTGCGCAGGTCCGGCGCGATCCTGGATTGATAGCGATCCTGACCGAACACCGCGTCACCGTATAACTTGAGTTTGGCGCCGACTACGTCTTGCTCGATAACCGCGCCCGGCGCCGTGCGACCGAGGTTGAATCGCTGGCACGCAGATGACAGCTCAAAGCGGTCATGGAAGCCGATGCTTGCGCCCGCCGTGCGGCTAACAGCCAGACACATGCCAATTGCTGCACTTGAGGTGCACGTGGTCGATAAGCGAGGCCGACCGCTAGCCGATGCCGTGGTGTCGGTGCCGCGTGCCAACCACCCTCTGTGGAGCCGGCATTCGGTTGAACCGGCGTGGGTCTCGGGGCCTGAATCGTCCGGGGTTCTGGTGGCGTCCCGCAACGCCACCGTTCAATGGCCCTGTCGCGCGGCTCTTTGTGGGAATAGCACAATAACAGCGACGATGAATAGCAACAGGACGGCCGAGGCGGAGAATCTATCCAGAGCCAGACCTCCATGGTTGACAGGTTTGTCCAGGAAATCGCCTACCACAGCACCTAGCGGACGGGTAAGTATGAACGCGGCCCAGAACAGCGCCGTGCGCGAAATGCGCGTCAAGAAATAGCCGCCGGCAACCAGCAAAAGCAGTGAGCTGAATAAGACGGCTGCGCCTGTATAGCCCAGGCCAGCGGTGTCTGCTGACCAATCGCCGAGCGCAGTTCCCAGCGTTTGGGAAAACATGATGGTCAGCCAATAAAACGCCTCTGCCTTAGCCGACCTGATGGTCGCCACCGCGACTGACCCAAGTACACGATACCAGACAAATAGCGAAGCGAGCAGCAGAAACAGAAGCATTGCGCTGCCGCCGAGGTAACCAATACCGAGTGATCGGTCCGCGAAATCAGCGAGCGTGGTGCCTACTGTGGTGGTGGCGATAATCGTCGTCCAGTACAGTCCCACATTAAATTTTTGTGCAGAAATTTGCACGGTGACCATCACGATAAACAGCGCCCCGAATATCGCCGTACTGAGCAGATAGCCGAGGTCGAGAGACATTGAAAGCGCATCACCGGCTGTTTCGCCTAGGGTCGTCGCGGCGATCTTGATGATCCAGAACACCAAGGTCACTGCTGGAACCTTGGTCAGGTTATCTTGATCCTCGATATGCATTGGTCAGATGAGGTCTTCTGTGGATAGGCGGACTAGTGGAAAAGCGGCACGCTTAGTCTGCGTCACTCCCCAATACCGCCCCATATTCGTCGATTCAACACAATGCCGGCACGGTGACTCAGTGTCCTAGTCACTACCTCGAAGCACGTCGAATGCCAGCCTCTTGCGCGCCAGCAGTGACTCCTGCGCACCACCAGAGCGGTGTCAGTTACGTGACGTTGGCGCGCTCATCAGAGCCGCCCCAGCAGACTCGCGCCGCTGCGCTATGGCTGTCAAGGCCCGCGTGGATGCTCGTGGTCACCTTGAGCGCACCACCACAGACCGTTCGGGTCGGCGACTTCGAATTCGCGTCGAGGTTTGGCAGGCCGACAGTTCCGCATTTGAAACCATCGCTATTTATCCTTGCGCGCATGGCGCTGATTAAGCGTATGCCATGTGCGGGAAGCGCGGCTTGTAGACGTGGCGTTGCAGGTCCTTGACCACCACGCGCTCGACCTTGCCGTCGAGGTTCAGGGACAGGATGAGCGCATAGAAAGCCTCGTGCGTCGTGTGCAGCAGGATGTCGTTGTGGTCGAGCGTGAGCGCGACCGGCTCGGTATGGCCACCGTACAGCACTGCAGGAAGCTCGCCCTTGCGACGCAGGCGCCGACTCGCACCTTTACCCCTGGCTATGCGGGTGACGGCAGCGATGGCAATGTTTTTCCAACGTCCGATATTCCTAAAATCAACCATGACAAAACAAAAATACCGTTGGCGGTCCGCGACCAGAGCCACGAACGGTTTTTCACGAAACGGCAGTCATCAGGCGATGGTCGCCGCGAATCGTTTTCCTCAGTTGACGAACATCGAGTTCAGCGACTGACCCGAGCTTATGCGGCTGATGTTCTCACTGAGCAGGCCGGCGACCGACAGCGGGATGGTGTCGGTCACGATGAGTTCATCGAGCGTCGAGTTGTTGATGGCCTTGCCGGACAGCACCGGATGGGTGCAACAGGGCATCACCTTGCGCGCGTTGTTGGCACCGGGGGTTACTAAAATCCCGACATCACAGGCGGTCATGTGCCGCAACCGTTGTTGCTGACGGCGTTCGAATTCAACAACAGCAACGCTCGTTCCCGCCGAAAAGGGTTGGTGTCAGCTTGAACGAACAATCGGCACGGACGGCGAACAACGACCAAGCCCGTTTCAAGCGCGCCATGGAGCGCTTCGCCGGCAAAACCGACAATCCTGTCGATGCACCGCAAACCTCGCGCCCGCCAAGGGCGCAGCGGCGACTGAGAGTCGTTTCCCGTTTGAGCCTCCTTGCGGATTGGCTCAAACACCGCAGTCGGCTATCGCGCTAGGATGGGCGCATCAGCCAGCCAAAGGAATCAGCATTGAACCGGCCCGTCCATATTCTCGGTGTCCCCCTGGATCACGGCGCGGGTCGTCGTGGCGTCGGCATGGGGCCTAGCGCCCTGCGTGTTGCCGGTTTGCACCAAGCCTTGACTGCGCTCGGTTGTGCGGTGACCGACCGCGGTGATCTTGATGTCGCGGCACCGGAAACCCTGTCGCACGGTGACCCCAGTGCGCGTTATCTGGATTTGATCGCCGAGGTCTGCGCACAAGTCTGTCGTCAGGTCACCGAAGTACTGCAGGCGGGCTGTTTGCCTCTGGTGATAGGTGGCGATCATTCGGTCGCGATCGGCACACTATCGGCCATAGGAGCACACGCACGTGCCGGCGGCGCTGAGTTCCGTGGGACACCTGCAGGGCTGATCTGGTTCGATGCCCATTGTGACATCAACACGCCCGACTCCAGTCCCAGTGGGAATGTGCATGGCATGCCGCTCGCTTGTCTGCTCGGCCACGGGCCGGCCGCACTGACCGGCATCGGGTTTGCGGGCGCCAAACTTGATCCTTCGCGCTGTGTGTTGGTCGGTGTGCGTGACATCGATGCCGAAGAGCGCGATTTGGTGAAGGCCTCCGGTGTGAGAGTTTTCACCATTGCCGACATCGATAAACGTGGCATGGCCGCCGTCACGGAAGAGGCGCTTGCGATCGCCCATGCGCCACACGCCATGCTCCATGTCAGCTTCGACGTCGACGTGCTCGACCCCGATGTTGCGCCGGGCACCGGCACCACCAAACCGGGCGGCCTCACCTATCGTGAAGCGCATCTGGCGATGGAAATGGTGGCCGATTGTGGCCGCATGACCAGCATGGAGATGGTCGAGGTTAATCCCACCCTCGATCACAACAATCGCACTGCCGAGCTCGCGGTGGAGCTCATCGCCTCGGCCTTGGGAAAGCGTATCCTGTAGTTCTTGCACAAACGCGAGGCACGCACCGGTGACGGATGACGTTCTGAGCCCCTTTCGACAGGCCGTGCGCGAGGCCGTTTTTGTTGATGAAGCCCAGCATCTCGACACCTTGCTGGCATCTTTGACACTCAGCCCGAACATCCGATCCGATATCGAGCGCGACACCGCACAGCTCGCTGCGCATCTGCGCGCGCAGGGTAATCACAGCCTGCTCGAACGTTTTCTGGCTGAATACGGTCTGGCGGACGACGAGGGTGTAGCCTTGATGTGCCTCGCCGAGGCTTTTTTGCGCACGCCCGACGCACCGACCTTGGACGCCTTGATCGCCGACAAGATCGGCGCCGGCGACTGGTCGCGCC
>JANOXY010000587.1:0-10664 GCA_031418675.1 Pseudomonadota bacterium | reverse complement strand
GGCACCAAGGTCGATGATGCCGCGCTCGCCGCGCTCGCTGCCGCTGCCAGTGCCGCCTGCGCGCCCATCGACGATAAACGTGGCACGATTGAATTCCGCACCAAGGTCGCCGGTGTGCTGGCCCGGCGCGCCGCCCTGATTGCACTCGAACGCGCGAGGAAGAACGCATGAGCAAACACCATATCTCCGCCATAGTGAATGGCGATCCGACCGAGTTCCTGTGCGAGACCCAGCAGACCCTGCTGGATGTGCTGCGCGACGAATTGAACCTGACCGGCAGCAAAGAAGGCTGCGGCTCCGGTGATTGTGGTGCATGCAGTGTGATGATGAACGGCCGGCTGGTGTGTTCCTGCCTGGTGCTCGGTGTTGAAGCCGAGGGCGCCACCCTCGATACCATCGAGGGTGTGGCCACGGGCGATCAGTTACATCCCATTCAGAGACACTTCCTCGAAGAAGCAGCCTTGCAGTGTGGCATCTGCACACCCGGTTTTATCGTCGCCACCAAGGCGCTGCTCGAGAAGAATCCCAACCCGACTGAAACCGAAGCGCGTTATTGGCTGGCGGGCAATCTGTGCCGCTGCACGGGTTACGACAAAATCATCAAGGCTGTGATGAACGCCGCTGCCGAAATGCGAGGAGCATGAACCATGGGTAATGAAGAGAAACAAAGCAAGATTCTGGGTGATGGCAAGAGCAAGTACCGCGTAATCGGTACGCGTCCGGTACGTCCGGACGGTGTCGACAAGGTCACCGGTCGCGCCAACTTTGGTGCCGATCTGCAGATTGCCGACATGATATTTGGACGCGTGGTGCGTAGCCCCCATGCCCACGCCAAGATCAAATCCATCAACGTCAAGAAGGCCCTCGCCCTGCCGGGTGTCAAAGCGGTCATTACCGCCGCCGACTTCCCCGAACTCGACAAGAGCGACATCGCCGCTGGCGAAGTGACCGTCAGTTTCCACGACATGTCGCTGAACGTCATTGCGCGTAAAAAGGCGCTTTACGACGGCCACGCCATCGCGGCCGTCGCCGCCACCAGCCCGGAAATTGCCGCACGCGCGGCCGAGCTGATCGAAGTTGAGTATCAGGTATTGAAGCCGGTCATGACCTGGAAGCAGGCCATGGATCCCAAATCTCCGCTGCTGCACGACGGCATGATCACCAAGGGCGTCAAACCGCCGCCGGAAAAGCCGTCCAACGTCAATGCTCGTCACGAATTTGCGCTGGGTGATCTGGCCGCTGGATTCGCTGAGGCCGACGTCATCGTCGAACACGAGTTCTCCACCGAAACGGTGCACCAGGGCTACATCGAGCCCCATGCCTGTGTCGCCAGCATGAGCGCCGATGGCATGGCTACCGTGTGGTCCAGCAGCCAGGGCCAATTCATGGTCCGCGCCCAGGTCGCCAAACTGTGTGGCATGGACATCTCCAAGATTAAAGCCATCCCCGCAGAAATCGGCGGCGGCTTCGGCGGTAAGACCCTTGTTTACCTGGAACCCCTGGCAGTGGCTTTGGCCAAAAAGTCTGGTCGTCCGGTCAAGATGGTCATGACCCGCGACGAAGTGTTCCGTGCGACCGGGCCGACATCGGGCGGCCATGGCCGCTGCAAGATTGGCGCGAAGAAGGACGGCACCATCACAGCGGCCGACCTCGAGCTGGAATACGAGGCAGGCGCCTTCGCCGGTTCACCGGTGATGCTGGGCTGCATGACCGGCACCACGCCTTACGACATCAAGAATATGCGTGCGGTCGGCTACGACGTGGTCGTCAATCGCCCCAAGGCAGCCGCCTATCGTGCCCCAGGCGCGCCGGTGGCGGCCTTCGTCGTTGAGTCAACCATGGACATCCTCGCCGATAAACTCGGCATGTGTCCGCTGGAGCTGCGTTTGAAAAACGCCGCCAAGGAAGGGACCAAGGCACCCTATGGGCCGAAGTTCCTGCGCATCGGTTATGAAGAAACCTTGTTGGCGGCAAAAAACTCCAAACAATGGAATACCCCGCTCGGCCCCAACCAGGGTCGCGGCATCGCGTCGGGTTTCTGGTTCAATATCGGCGGCAACTCCAGCGCCTCCGTGGCCCTGAATGAAGACGGGACCGTCATCGTGGTGACCGGTAATCCGGACATCGGCGGTTCACGTGCTTCGATGGCGATCATGACGGCAGAAGTGCTGGGCATCGAGGTCAGCCGGGTCAAACCTCTTGTGGCCGACACGGAGTCCGTCCCCTATAGCGATCTGACCGGCGGTAGCCGCGTAACCTTCGCCACCGGTAAAGCGGTAATCGAAGCGGCACAGGACGTGGTCAAGCAGCTCCGCCAACGCGCTGCCAAAGTCTGGGAAATCGACCCGGATCAGGTCGAGTGGAAAGACGGCATGGCGGTCGCTATCGAAACCGACAAATACAAGCCGCTATCCATCGCCGACATTGCCAAGGTGGCGGGCAAAACCGGTGGCCCGATCAGCGGTAAAGCCAATATCAACGCCCAGGGTGCAGGCCCCGGGTTTGGTACGCACATCTGCGATGTTGAAGTCGATCCGGAGACAGGGTTTGTGAAGGTGTTGCGCTACCTGGCCATTCAGGACGTAGGCACTGCCATTCACCCCTCCTATGTCGAAGGCCAGTTACAGGGTGGCGCCGTGCAGGGCATAGGCTGGGCCCTGAACGAAGAATATGTGTACAGCAAAGAAGGTAATCTGCTGAACACCGGCTTCCTCGACTACCGTGTGCCGGTTGCGTCGGACATGCCGATGATCGACACCATCCTGGTCGAAGTGCCGAACCCTGGCCATCCCTATGGCGTACGCGGCGTGGGTGAAGTGCCGATCGTGCCGCCCTTGGCTGCCGTTGCCAATGCGGTGTCCCATGCCATCGGCAAGCGTGTCAGCGCACTGCCGATCTCACCGCCCAAGCTGCTGGCAATCATCCAGTCCAAGGGCTGAGGAGCAATACCGTGGCGAAGGTAGTCCTGCCGCTGGATGCAGCCCGCACCTTCGCCAACGGTGTCACCCACGTCGAAATCGAAGCCAGTGACGTGCGTTCGCTTTTGCGGGCACTGGACTTGCGCTTTCCAGGTATCGGCCAACGTCTGCGTACCGGCACGGCGATTGCCGTCGATGGTGAGATCTTTCAGGACCCCTACCTCGAACTCGTAAAGCCGAACAGCGAAGTGTATTTTTTGCCCGCGATTGAGGGCGGCTAGCGCCGCTGTCCTTGTCCCCACAAGCGGACGGCGCCCGCAGGCGCCGTCCTATCCTTGAAAAGGTGCCGCACGTCATCGCGACGTTCGGCAAACCGCACCCGTTACTGACCGCCGAGCATGAAGCCGAGTACCGCACCTGCAGCGGTTGCAGCAACGTTGCCGGAACCATGGCCGATCTGCGAGCCAATCAGGCCACCTATCGCGCCGCCTACCGCGTTACCGAAGGTCGGGCCGCGGCTCACATACCCGCCACCGTAGTAAGGCTGCGAGTAGGCGTAGGTCGATGCCGGGTAGCTATAGACCGGCTCGACGTAACGATAGCTCGGTACCACGTAGGCCTGCTGGTACACCACCGGCGGGGCCACGACATAAGCCGGATAACTGCTGTACCCGCCACCATAGCCACCATAGCCACCATAGCCACCATAGCCACCATAGCCACCATAGCCACCATAGCCACCATAGCCACCATAGCCGCCGTAGCTACCGACGGAGATGCTGACGTTCGGCCCGCGGAAGTGACCGTGATGTCCATGACCGTGGCCGCGGTACCCACCGCTGGCATTGGCGCCCGCAGCACCCAGCAAGAGCACCGCGCCAATGGCGACCGAAGTGCAAATCTTGTGTGAGCCAGGGGTACGCATATCGAACTCCTTCGCCTGACATGCAGGCTTGTTACCTAAGACGCGAACTCGCGCTTGGTGGGAGCACGATAGAGGCTGGGGGCTTAATCGACGATGAACGCGGAATGGGAAATTGAGACGGACTTCTCGTTGCCGACAGCTGTGACGGGAGCTGCCAAACCAAACACCAGATTCAGCATGGCACAGCCCTGCTGCCACGATTCCTCCAACAAGGAGGCGGCGTCCGGCCAGCGCGGGTAAAGCGTACCTTCAACATCGCCAGCGATAAAATGCAGTTCGCTATCGAATTTTTTAGCCAGTCGCTGCATGCGCTGATTACCGCGCAGGCACAGCATGCGCACCTTGATAACCCCGCGGTTGCGCGCGAGCACTAGCAAGCGGCGCAATAGTTCGCAGCCAACGCCACCATTCTGACTGGCGCTCTCGACCGACAGCGCAACTTCGCAACCGCCGAGCCAGGTCGGTCCAACGTTGAAAACAATCTCGCCAGCGCCACGCATGACACCATCAAGGAAGTAACCGACGACGATGCGGTAATGGTCGTCGACGCGGGAGCAGTATTGTTCAATATGGTCGACGCCGACCTCCGACAGAAAGCGCATGGCGCGATCGTCGAGCGTCAGACGCAACAGGTGATCACGCAGCAGGGGGCGCTCGGCGCTAGTCAAGGTCCGGAATTCGCCCTTAGCTCGAGACGCAGATCGAGCCTGGACTTGTGCCTCTGGAATCGCGGCGTTCAGCATGATCAGTCGTCCTCGCACATCGCTGCGACACGGGGTTATCGGCTTATCCACCTTGAACTTATGGCCACGCGGCGGGAAGTCCGATGCCGCTCACAACTGCCTTGGGCAAGTGCCAGGCACTGCGCACTAATGCCTACTGCACGTCGCAAACCTGCACGGCATCTGCCGCATTACCCTGCAGACTAGCCAAGGCCGCTGGCAATAACGCGCCCAGTGCGCCGGCACATTGCTGAAGACTGGCCATGGCCGGTGAGTCCGCCATCTCGCGACCGAAGGCCAGAGCCATGGCCTGGGCCGCGTCGCGTTTGCCGGCTTTGCACAAGTTCTCGATCTCTACCGATATACGTTCGCCGCGCTGAAGCAGGTCTTGTGTCGCAGAATTATTGGCCTCCGCCATGCATTGTTCGATCTGCTGAGCCTGACCCAGCAACATCTGGATCTGATCGCCATCGAGTACCTGCCCATGGACGGTGCTGGCCGAAAACAATGTCGCGCCCACCAGCCAACACACGCAAGTTCTGTTTTTTTCTCTTCGTTTCATGCTCGTCGCTCCGCTCATTGACGACAGGATCGAGCGCTATCGACTCGTTCGCGTCCAATTAATTCCCATGCACTCGCGACCTCTTTACCTAAGGCTGCCGTTCGTACCATACTCAAAGCTCATTCATTGAAGCAGAAAAGGAGGTGATCCAATGTCTAGTGAGATTAATTTGGTATCCGCACGACCCTTGGAACTCAGTTCGATGGCGGGGTTGCCTTCGCAAGCGAATTGAGAGAACGGTATCTCAACGTCTATCCTCGGATAGCGGATACTCGATCTCACGGAGGGCCGCAGCAGCGGCCCTCCTTTTATCCAGGGGCAAAAAGCCACCACATCTCCAACCGATAGACCTTCCAATTCCAAGCAAATTTCAGCGCATGTCCAATCCAGCTACGCCCGCGGTGCACGAAGTCGATCTGATCGTCGATGCGGTTAACGCTATGTTCACACGACTGCGCCATTCTCAGCATTCGGAGCCTGTGCCCGACCCGATTGCGGCCAGTCATTTGAGCGTGGCTTATATCGACGCGTTCTGGCCTCACGTCGCACGTCTGATCGCAAGCGACCCCAGTGGGCTGGGCATGAGTTTCGAAGTTGACGGAATTCAGCGCGGGCTTGCCGATGCGCGCCGTGATCCCGATCTGCGCGCCAGCGCGGGCAATGATCTATTCGCTTTGGAGATCCTCGCGCCGATGCGGGTCATGAACGAGTTGTTCAATGCCGCGACCGCTGCGTGGGCAAGAGAGCTGCGCGCGCAGGGCATGGGTTGCCCGCTGCGTTTTGGGCTCGATGCGGCGCAGTTTGTATCGCTACGCACCTTGCTGCCTGACGACGAGGACCCCAACAGCCCGATTGGCGCAAATGCGCCCACGCTCGTCATGGGAGGGACCACCACGGCGATTACGCTGTGCTGGAACCTGTTGTGGCGCCTGCCCGGCGCCTACCGCGAATTGACCGGCAATCACGTCGATCGCGCGACCATGGCGGAGTTGTGGCAGGCGACGCGGGAAATGATTTTTCGCATTGGTGGTGGCAGTCTGATTGCGTTTGTCAGTTTTGCCAGTGCCTGCACGAGTCGCGCGGATGCCCTGTTGTGGCCGGGCATGGACGATCTGGCCTTGGCGCGGGTCGATGGTCGCTATGTGTGGACCATGAACGATGCGCTATTCCAACGCATGCTCGCGACGGTCAACCAGATCCATATGGCGCAACAAGGTCATTACGTCGGCTGCGCGGCACTCTACGCTCGAGCCACGCCGCTGGCACTGGCCGGCGCACACGACGATGATGTTGACACTGCCCGTCAGGCCACCATCTTCTCGGAACTGGTGCGCTGGATTACCACCGTTGCGCGCGCCAAATTCTTTCCGCTTTTTCCAGTCGGGCGTTAACGCCCGCCGCGCGGTTCAAGCTTGTAGTTGAGGGTCGCGATAGCGACCTCTTCCGCCGCCGCGTTGACGACACTGACATCCGCCACACATAAGCTGCCGCCGCGACGCCGGACCGTACCGGTCGCAACGATATCCGAGCCCACTACCAGTCTCAGATAGTTGATATTGAAGCCCACCGTGGCGCCACGCGCATGTTCGCTTACCACCGGATTGGACCAACAGGCGCACACGCCGGCCAGGTCAACCAACGAGGCGATGGCACCGCCGTTGACACGATCAATGCCGAGATATTCCCGGTAAGGCAGCCGCAGCACCACGCGATCAACGTCGATAGAGACAACTTCCACGCCAAGATGGCGAGCGAAGTGCTGGCCGGCTGCAATGTGTCTAACCCGCTCTGACATGTTTTTTCCTCAGCGCTCACTGGCCCGCGCAAAAAGCTGCGCGAGCCTCCATTCCCGGGGCGCCGAACACGCGCCGTGAAGACCTTGCCGATCAGGCACCCGGTGCCAGCGCTTCGAGGGCTTTCCAGCAGGGTCCCGGCTGGCCATCGGTGCGAACGGGTTGCACCACCACTTGTGCCGCGCCCTGATCGAAGTAGGCTTTGAGCTTGGCCTTGATTTGCGCCGCCGATCCCCAGAACACCATCGCGTCCATCAGACGATCGCTGCCACCATCCTTGAGATCGCTTTCGTCAAAACCAAGACGGAACCAGTTCTTGAAATAATTGGGCAGGCCCATGTAGGGGCCTAACGCAGCACGGGCAGCTTTGCGCGCAACCACCGGGTCTTCGCACAAGCACACCTTCTGCTCGGAGATGACCACACCTTTGCCGGCCATGGCGGTATTGGACAGGCCGACCTGCGCCGGCGTGATGTTGTACGGGAAGGTGCCGAGTGTCCGTTCCGCAGCGAGCTTCGACATCTGCGGACCGAGGGCCGCGATCACCACCCGTTTTTCTACGGGTGCGCCACCGAGGGCAGCCCAGGCCTGATCCATGCGGTCAAGATAGCCGCGCATGGTTGCCACCGGTTGTGTGTATTCGTGGCCGCGCAAGCCTGACACCAGCGGTGCGTGGGACACGCCGAGGCCCAGCACAAAACGCTCACCGTACAGTTTGTTGAGACTGTTGTGCCCCATCACCGACGAGGCGGCGTCGCGAGCATAGATGTTGGCGATGCCACTCGCGACCACCAGTTTTTTGCTGTGGCTGAGCAGATAGGCGCCAAGCGCAAAAGGTTCGTAGTTGTAGGCTTCGGGATACCACAGCGTGGAATAGCCCAATTCCTCCACCCGTCGCGCGAGCTCGGCCAGCTGCGTAGCGTCTAAGATGTCCGTGAAAGTAAATACGCCGTATGCGCCGAATTTCATCGTTAACCCTCCATTAAATTGTTGGCGCAGCATAGCCGCTAGACAGGCACCACGGTAGGCCCGCGCGGCTGCACAAAACCATGCCTTGGTGCATCATGGCAGCCCCATCATCGGACTCGATGCACCGCATGTTCCCAGCCGGCTCCGACGCCGCTCGCGCGCCCAAATTGCGACGCTTCCTGGCGATCATCGTGCTGGCCATGCTCGCGCTGATACAAAGCTGCAGCGAGCAAAAACCCGACCACGCCTTCGGACTCAAACTGCGCAAACCCAGCAGTTGGACTTTTGTCAGCGGCGGTGTCGGTGCGGCTCGTGGCGATGTAATTAGCTACAGCCCCGCAGCCGTGGCACAGGCCATCGCCAGCCGCAGTGCAGCGCCGCTGTTCGCCTTGCTCAAGCAGCCACCGCCACAGGTGGGCATGAACCCGAGCCTGGGCATCAACTTGAATCGCGCGACTTCGATACGCGGTCAGTCGCCGATAAGCCTGCTGGAAGCCGAGGTAACCCGGGCGCGTGACAGCGGCCAATTCCAGATCACGGCGCCGGTGACGGCCAGCACGCTCGCCGGACGCGAGGCAGCGCAGGCCGAATTGCGCACGGCGGCCGACAAGCCGACAGGTAATCCGGCGGTCCGTGTGCGCTTACATCTGGTCACGGTGGATGACGTGTCACTACTGATCGCCGCCACCGACGCCGTCGCGGGTGTGCATGCCGCCAGCGCGGAATTCACCCAAATTCTGGCTACGCTGCAATTGACCGTCACGCCTCGATGACAGCGAAATCCAGCCGTGCCGAGCCGGCACTGTGCCGTCGGCGGCGCGCCGTATCGTATAGTTCATGCAGGATTGCAGGCCGTCCTCCACGACTGCGACCAGCAGCAAACGATTCCATCACGGGCAAGATTCCATGATTCCACGCACCATCTATTCCGCCGATCACGAGATGTTTCGCGACGCCGTGCGCCGCTTTGTCAGCCAGGAAATCGAGCCCTATCACGCACAGTGGGAAAAAGATGGCGTAGTCAGTCGCGAAGTATGGCGCGCCGCCGGTGCCAACGGGCTGTTGTGCAGTTTTGTGCCGGAACAGTACGGCGGCCCGGGCGGTGACTTCCTGCATACCGCCATCGTCATCGAGGAGCTGGCCAAGGTCGAAGCAACCGGGCCGGCGTTTCATCTGCATTCCGGCATCGTCACACCGTACATCCTGCACTACGGCAGCGAGGCACAAAAACAGCGATGGCTGCCCGGCATGTGCGCCGGCGAAATCATTGGCGCCATCGCCATGACCGAACCAAGCGCGGGCAGTGATCTGCAGGGCATGCGCTCACGTGCGGTGCGCGACGGCGACAGTTATGTGATAAACGGCCAGAAAACGTTTATTTCCAACGGCCAGATTGCTGACCTTGTGATCACCGTCTGCAAGACCGATCCGGAGGCCGGCGCCAAGGGCATGAGTCTGTTTGTTACGGAGCGCGGCGACGCGGGCTTCACTCGCGGGCGCAATCTGGAGAAAGTCGGCTGGCACGCTCAGGACACCTCCGAACTTTTTTTTAGCGATGTGCGTCTGCCGCTCGATCGCCTGCTGGGCGAAGAGAATCGCGCGTTCAAATACCTCATGCAGGAACTCGCCCAGGAGCGTCTGATCGTCGCGATCCGCTCCGCCACCACACTCGAGACCGCACTGAGTAATACCGTCACCTATACCCAGGGCCGCGAGGCCTTCGGCAAACCACTGTTCGCGCTGCAGAACACACGCTTCAAGCTCGCCGAGTGCAAAACCCAGGCGGTGGTAGCGCGCACCTTCGTTGATCGCTGCATGGAAATGCACATGGCTGGCGCGCTGGATGCCAACGACGCTGCCATGGCCAAGCTGCACGTCACCGAAACCCTGGGCCGTGTGCTGGACGAATGCCTGCAGCTGCACGGTGGTTACGGTTATATGTGGGACTACCCGATCGCCCGAGCCTGGGCCGGCCACCGCGTCAGCCGTATCGCGGGTGGTTCTTCGGAAATCATGAAGGAAATCATTTCGCGCACGCTGTGAGGCGCAAACCCCGCTGTCTGGCGAGGCTTTATCGGCGGGCCAAGTCGGCATGCCGTCGCCGGTGGCCGGAACCGGGACCGTAAATTGGGCTTGGTCCTGGTCCTGTGATGCTGCCCTAGCTTCCCCGATATCGGACTTACTCCAGAGCGCACCGCCGAGTATTCTTGCAGGCCTGACCCTTCCAGCGCCGTCCCGAGACACGCCGCTGGCCAGGAACTGCAGCGGCCAATGCCTGCCGCCTGCCATCACGCGCAACATCTCACGGGAGACATCTCATGCAAATCGGAATGGAACAGATTTTTCAGAGCTGGGGTTACGAAAACTGCAGCGATGAACAAGTATTCAACGAGGAACTCAAGCTCGCGATCCAGGCCGACCAACTCGGTCTGGACGAACTCTGGGTCGTCGAACATCACTTCGAAGACTATTCTTTCTGCCCCGACAATTTTGTTTACCTGTCCCATGTCGCGGCACTGACCAAGCAGATCAAACTGGCTACCGGTGCCGTTATCGTGCCGTGGAATGCACAACCGCTGCGGGTGGCGGAAAAAGGCCGCCATGCTCGACCAGTTGTCCGGCGGGCGCTGCCTGCTCGGGTTGGGGCGCGGTCTGTCGCGCCGTGAGTACAACCAGTTCGGGATCTCGATGGATGAATCCCGCGACCGCTTTGACACGGCATCGATGCCCTTGCCGTCGTCGGCGATGGTCAACACGATCTGGTCTCCCCCTTGG
>JANOXY010000586.1:0-3561 GCA_031418675.1 Pseudomonadota bacterium | reverse complement strand
TCGATCTCCATCCAGTCGGAGGTGGCATAACGAGCGCTCTTGCGCGCCTTGACCGTGCCAGCGATATTGATCGCGCCTCCGAGCAGAAGAAGCTTTTCGGTTACCGTGGTTTTGCCTGCATCGGGATGCGAAATAATCGCGAAAGTGCGGCGACGGGGGATTTCCTGGCGAAGGTCTGACATGGTCTGCTGCGCTATGAAGCGGTTAGGTGCGAAAAACTGTCGGACACAGTGCGATTGCCCAGCCACCACCGGATCCCATTGCATCAAACACGGCTGAAGGTCGCAAAACGGCGCTTCAATTTGATTCGAGAACGACGAAAGCTACGGCGAAGCCGCCTTCGTCAGTAAGGGAGATATGGCTGGCGTTGATGCCCATCGCTTCGAATAGTTGTGCGGCTCGACCACAAACGGCGAGATTGGGTTTACCGCTGGGCGAATGTACTACATACATCTGGCGCGGGGCGACACCTTGGCGAAAGCCTGTACCCAAGGCTTTAGACGTTGCTTCCTTGGCGGCGAAGCGCATAGCAAGGAAACGGGCAGGATCGCGCGCACGAGTGAAATCACGCAATTCGCTAGCGGCGAGGATGCGCTCGGGGAAACGCATGCCGAAACGTTTATAAGACTCACCGAAGCGCTTGATCTCAGCCATGTCGATACCGATGCCGCGAATCATGGCTGTGCTTTATCCATCGCAATTTTCATTTCTTCGACCGCTGCAGTCATTCCTACGAACAGAGCTCGTGCGACGATGGAGTGTCCTATATTGAGGTCGCGCATGCCCGGAATAGCCGCAACGGCAGCGACATTCTCATAATGCAACCCATGGCCCGCGTTGATGATAAGACCCGCAGCAGCGGCGCGGGAAGCGCCGGCGCGAAGTAGCTCCAGCTGTTGCGCACGTGCCTGTGCATTCTGTGCGTCGGCGTAGTTACCCGTGTGCAGCTCAATGGCCGCCACGCCGAGCCGGGCTGCGGCATCGATCTGGTCGGCATGGGGGTCCACGAACAAAGAAACCTCGATCCCGGCTCGTGCCAGATGTGCGCATATGGGGCCGATCTGATCGTAACTAGCGAGCACATCGAGACCGCCTTCAGTAGTCAATTCGGCGCGCCGCTCGGGGACGATACAACACGCCCACGGACGCACCGCGCAGGCGATGGCCACCATTTCATGGGTCGCGGCCATCTCGAGATTCATTGGAACTTCGAGCGAGCGTCGCAACTGATGCACGTCGGCATCCTGGATATGGCGACGATCTTCGCGCAAGTGAATGGTAATGCTGTCTGCCCCGCCTACTTCAGCAGCCCGCGCAGCGATTGCGAGGTCTGGATAGGAGGTGCGCCGCGCCTGACGCAGCGTGGCGACGTGATCAATATTGACTCCGAGATTCATGACTGCGCTGTAGTATAACGATGCCGGTATTGAGACCTAGTAGCTGCAGCGAGATTCTACGGCTTTCCGCTTGCTTGTGCCTCGAACAGCGTGCGCGAAGTCAGTGGTCGGCCATCGAGGTGATGGTTTAGTACGTAACGCATGAGAAGTTTGGCTTCGCGTAGGGCGCGCGGAGCGAGTTCGCCTTCGCGCGCGAGCGCGATCAATGTTGCCCCGTGTAATTTGATACCGCTGCTCTCGGGACCACACCGTAGTGGCCCACGCTCGACGTCATAGAGGTAGTTGCTTTCCTCCTCCAGCGCCAGCCCACTAGCGGCCTCGCAATCGAGCTGCAGCCCGAATCCTAGTGCGTCAAGCAGCTGTTTCTCAAAGCGTCTGAGCAATCCTTCGATGCCACAAGTCCCAGCCAGCCCTGCCAGCGCATCCTCGTAGATCCGGTACAGCTCTGAGTTTGGGTCATGGGTCGCAGTCAAACGCACGACCAATTCGTTGATATAGAACAGGCAGTAGAGGCGTTCACCCGCGAGCATGGGCACGGGGCCGAGTGCCTCGGCACGGATCAGTTGAAGTAACTCTGTGCGGCCACCGAAGCTCAGGCGTAGCTCAATCATTGGTTGCAGGCTGGCAGATAGCCCCGATTTTCTGCGCAGCGCGCCGCGCGCGACCGCCCCTACCCGCCCCCGCTCGCGCGTCAGGAAGTCAACAATAAGACTGGTCTCGCGGTAACGCCTGCTATGCAGTACATAGCCGTAATCGCCGGAAGCATCGCCCGCCATCCCACCGCCTCAATCGCCGAGCCCAAGGGGTTGCATCGCCTCCGGACTGTCAGTCCATCCACGCCGAGTTTTCACCCACACACGGAGGTAAACATGCCTTTCGAGCAATTGTTCGAGGTCCTGCCGCGCCTCTACAGAAATGCGCTTTAGAAGTTCGCCATCTTTTCCGATCACAATCGATTTCTGACTATCCCGCTCTACCCATATGGTGGCAAGAATACGGGTAACGTTATCTTCGTCCTTGAACTCATCAATCAACACCGACGTGCGATAGGGCAATTCGTCGCCCAAGAAACGCAGGGTTTTTTCGCGGATGATTTCGCTGGCAAAAAAGCGCTCTGGGCGGTCGGTGATCTGATCGTGGGGATATAGATGAGCACGTTCGGGCATGGTCTTGCTCAAACACTGCACGAGATCGGCCACACCTGCTCCGGTACGGGCACAAATCGGAATTATCTCTGCAAAATTCTTCTCCGTTCCCAGCTGCGCAATCAGTGGCAACAGATCAGATTTAGATTTGAGCAAATCGTGCTTGTTGAGCGCCAGCACTACCGGCAGACCAGCCTGAATCAACATGTCGTACACAACTTGGTCGTCGGCGTGCCAGTAGCGGGCGTCGCACACCAGCACAGCACGATCGACGTCACCCATAGCATGGCGCACCTGGCGATTCATCATGCGATTTAATTCGTTCTGTGGACGACGCTGCCAGCCAGGGGTATCGACAAATACCAACTGGCTAGTATCCACTGTCTTCACGCCGAGGATCTGATAGCGCGTGGTCTGCGGTTTACGCGAGGTAATGCTGAGCTTCTGGCCCAGGATCGAATTCAGCAGAGTTGATTTCCCAACGTTGGCACGGCCAACGATCGCCACCAGTCCGCAGCGTTCGTTCCCGACGGTCACTTTGGGCTAAGTAAATCTAAGGTCGCACGCGCGGCCGCTTGCTCAGCTTTGCGTCGAGTCGGACCGTTCGCAACGATGGGTGTTGGTAGACTGTCTACCACGCAGCTCACAGTAAACAGCTGTTCATGGGAAGGACCCGAAATATCCATGGTCTTGTACTCCGGCAGGCAGCGGCGCCGACTCTGTAAAAATTCCTGAAGTTCGGTCTTTGCATCTTTACTAGTGCTTTCTGGATCGATGGTGGCAAGACGCGAGTCGAGCAGACATAACACTGCGCGTCGACAGGCCTCCATGCCACCATCCAGATAAATAGCGCCGAGAAGTGCTTCTATCGCATTTGCGAGAATCGAATCGCGGCGCCAACCACCGCTTTTCAGTTCTCCCTCGCCAAGCAGGATAAGGTCGCCAAGTTCCAGACCTCGTGCCACGTCCGCAAGCGTTTCGCGGTTCACCAAGGTGGCGCGGGTTCGAGTCAGCTGACC
>JANOXY010000585.1:0-2752 GCA_031418675.1 Pseudomonadota bacterium | reverse complement strand
AGCCTTGATTGACCGATGAATAAAACGCCGATTTCCAGCCGGGTCCAATTGCCCATCCTTATTGGTGCGGCGATCATTGTGTATTGGCCGCGCTCTGGCACATGACAGAGTGTGAGCGCATACGTGTATGACCAATTGAAGCTCGTCTTAATTGAGAAACCGCCGGGGATCGAAACCGATCCCGACACCACTCGGTGTGCCGGTGAGGATCACATCGCCTACTTCCAAAGTGAAAGCCTGGGTGAGCGTCTCGATCTGCTCGTAGCAGTCGAATACGAGGTGGCTGGTATTGGAATTCTGGCGCAGTTCGCCGTTGACCCAGGTCTTGAGATCCAAACTATGCGGGTCGCCCACTTCGTCACTGGTGACGAGATAAGGGCCAAACGGCGCGTGGGTATCAAAGGACTTGCCGAGGGTAAAGGTCTGGGCGCGCATCTGCCAGTCCCGCACGCTGACGTCGTTGCACACCACGAAGCCGGCGATGACCTCATGGGCGCGGGCACGGGGCACGTGACGGCAACGACGCCCGATGACAAAGCCGAGCTCACCTTCATAGTCGAGCTTGTCCGATACACGCGGCAGATGGATGGGCGCGTAGGGGCCGTGGGCGGCGGTCGATTGTTTATTGAAGAACATCGGAAATTTAGGGGTTTCTAGCCCGGTTTCTTCGATGTGATCTTTGTAGTTCAAACCAATTGCGAGAATTTTTGGTGGGCGCAGCACCGGCGCGCAGAGGCTGACATCAGCGAGCGCGTAGCTGGCAGCGCTGGCCGCAGCTGCGCGCTTCATGAGATCCGCGCCGCCGTCGAGCAGTGTGATCATGTCCGCCGGCAGGCCAGCCGCGCTGAGATCGGTGATGCGGTCACCGTCGACACGGCCGACGCGGGTACGACCCGCCTCAGTAAAGGTCGCGAGTTTCATGCTGTGCCCTCTAGGGTTCGGTAATGCAGGATCATGAACGCGTCGATCCACATCTCCTTGGCCGGGGGAATGACGACGGTTGTCATGGGGTCTCGAATGATCGCTGGCCCGGCAATCACATTGCCGGGCTTGAGCTCGACCATCTCATAGATCTTGAAGGCCACCCAAGCGTCCTTATGGTAGACCTGACGGGTGCCGACATAGGCTGCTGCAGCCGGTGTTGCGCCTGCCAGCGGGTATTCGCGTAGTTTTGGCTGGGGCTTGGGGGCAATCGCTTCCAGATGAACCGTGGTCAGCGAATAGCCCGCATCGCTGAATTTGGCGCCTTCCGGATAGACCTTGGCATACATCGCTTCAAAGGCGTCGATCATGGCCTCGATATCCTGCGGGCCAGCCATGCGGCCGGAGCTCAAAGCTGTTTCAAAGCTTTCAATCTGGCCGATGTAACGCGCCGAGACGCCGTAGCGAAATACTACGCTGGTCGGGTCCACACCTTCGTCAGCCATTTCACGTCGCGCGTCGTTTTCGAGTTCGCGCCACGCGCGATCGATCTGTTGCGCCGTCGCGTTCAATTCGTCCTCGCCGGCATTGGCCGGGATCAACACCCGCAGGCCACGATCGTAACGATGCATGTATTCCGCGCACGCCGCACCGAAGGCCGAAAAGCCCGCGGCCCAGGGCAGGGTGATGACATCCTTGAATTCGATGCCTTCGGCAAATCCATACATGTGTACCGGACCCGCGCCACCGTAATACAGCATGGTGAAGTCGTGGGTGTCGTAACCTTTGGCCGCGACCATGGTACGCAGCAGGTCGTTCATCTCACCGTTGATGATGCCGAGCACACCGGCACCGGCGGCATACACATCGAGCCCGAGCGGGGTGGCGATGGTGTCCTGCAGGGCCTTGAGTGCCTTGTCGCGATCGAGCTTGATCTGACCACCGAGGAAATAATCCGGGTCCACATAACCCAAGGCAACGTTGATATCCGTAACCGTCAGGCGATCGTATTGATAGCAGATGCCAACCTTGGCGCCGGCCGATTCCGGGCCAACATGCAGGCGCTTGTATTCGTCCAACCACACCACGCTGCCGGCGCCGTTACCGGCAGAATCGAGTTGCACCATGGGCAGGGCGAGACGATGACCGGCGATGTCGGCGCTTTTGGCGATGCCGATACGGCCGTCGATTAAAAGGCCCACGTCAAAACTGGTACCACCCATGTCAGCGGTCACGACATTGCCGATATCGAACTGGTGGGCAATGAATTGCGCACCGATCAGGCCGCCGATGGGTCCTGAGATCATGGTTTCGTACAGGCGCGGATAGTCCATATTGACCGCGCCGCCGTAGGACAACAGGGTGAGCAGGCGGCCATTAAAGCCTGAGCTTTGTGCTTCGCGCTCGACGTCGACCAGTGCGCCGCGCACCTGCTCCGCAGCAAAACATTGGAACAGCAGGCTCTTCAGACGGCTGTTTTCTTTGGCAACCGGCGCAACGTCGGCAGAACAGACGACGGGTACCGCCACACCGCGTTCATTTACCATCGTTTGCACGATGTCGCGCGCAAAATGTTCATGACGCGGATCGACGAAAGAAAACAGAAACAGAATACCGATCACTTCGCAGCCGGCGTCGAGTAATTTTTTTGCACCCTCGCGCACCTGGCGCTCATTGACGGGAATCAGGGTATGTCCCGCCGGCAGGTGCACATTGCCCTGGTAACAACCGCCACCCATGCGCTCGCTGACGCTGACGACGTTCTTCGGGTCGACCAGCGGCCGCGTGTGTTTATGCAATTGCTGATGCAGACCTTCGGCCTGGCTCTGGC
>JANOXY010000584.1:0-6282 GCA_031418675.1 Pseudomonadota bacterium | reverse complement strand
TCGCCATCCCGACAAGCTGGGTGAGGTCGAGGTCGCGGCCTTTTTGTCCCATCTCGCGATAGACGAGCGTGTCGCGCCGGCCACCCAGAACCAGGCCTTGAACGCCTTGGTGTTTCTTTATAACGCCGTGCTCAAACGCCCCCTGGGCGAGATGCCGGGTGTGGTGCGGGCCAAGGCCAAGCTGCACTTGCCGGTGGTCTTGTCGGTCGAGGAGGTTGCGCAAGTGCTATCCAAGTTGCCGGAGCGGGTATGGTTGCCGGCCTGCCTGCAGTACGGCTCGGGCCTGCGTCTTATGGAGAGCGTGCGCTTGCGGGTGAAAGATCTCGACTTCGAACATCGTGCGCTGCTGGTGCGCGATGGCAAGGGTGGCAAAGATCGTGTGGTGACCCTGCCCGATGAACTGGTGGAACCGCTGCAGCGCCACCTGGCGGCGCGGCAGACGCTGTTTGAACGGGACGTGGCCGAGGGCCAGGCCGGGGTATGGCTACCCCACGGGCTAGCGCGCAAATATCGCGCCGCGCCGCGCGAGTGGGGCTGGCAATACGTGTTCCCGGCGGAGCAGATTTCCACCGATCCGCGCAGCGGTGAGCGGCACCGCCACCACTTGGACGAACAGCGGGTGCAACGGGCGGTGCGACGCGCGGTGGTGCAGTCGGCGATCAGCAGACCGGCCAGTTGTCATACGCTGCGCCATTCGTTTGCCACTCATTTGCTGGAGCGCGGCGCGGATATCCGCACTGTGCAGGAGCAGCTTGGTCACAGCGATATTCGCACCACCCAGATTTATACCCATGTGCTCAAGCGTGGCGGCATGGCGGTCAAGAGTCCGCTGGCAGCAGTGTTGGCGCTGCGCCTGGGACGCAGCGAGCAGACCTGACCAGCGCGCGGATTTCGACACGGGGCGGTGCTGGGATACGATGGGAAGCAGATTTGAGCACCGCGCAGTTGCGGCGTTCCGGCACGAACCCCTAGGGAGACAAAATGAAAATCGATACCTTCATGGCACCGGCCAAGCCGACCAAAATCGCGGCGCTGGCCCGTGAGTACGAGGCGCTGGGCTTCGACTGCATCTGGACCTTCGAAGCCATGAGCGATGCCTTCATCCCGTTGGCTCATGCAGCGGCAGCCACCTCCAGGATCGAGATTGGCACCAATATCGCCGTGGCCTTCGCGCGCTCGCCGTTTGCCATGGCCCAGATCGCCTGGGACTTGCAGCGAGATTCCGACGGTCGTTTTCGTCTGGGGCTGGGAACGCAAGTGCGGGCCCATATCGAAAAGCGATTTTCCATGCCTTTCGACCATCCAGCCGCACGGGTCGCGGACTACATCCGCTGTGTGCGTGCCATCTGGGACACCTATCAGACCGGTGCACGGCCCAACTACGAAGGGCCGTTCTACCGTTTCAAACTAATCAACGCATTTTTTACCCCGGGCCCGATCGATCACCCCAAAATTCCTGTCTACCTGGCTGGTGTGAACACCGGCATGTGTCGCGCAGCTGGCGAAGTGGCCGATGGTTTTCATGTCCACCCCGTGCACACCGCCGACTATCTGCGCGAGGTGGTGTGCCCGACGATTGCCGAAGGCGCTAAATCCGCTGGTCGCAGCCTGGCCGATATTGAACTCTACGCGCCGGTTTTCATCATCAGTGGCGAGACCCAGGCCGAGACCGATGCCATGGAGCAGACCGTGCGTCGCCAGATTTCGTTTTACGGCGCGACCCCGACCTATGCCAGCGTCTTTGAGCACCACGGTTTTACCGAGTTAGGCCGGCAATTGAACGGTCTGCTGCGCGAAGGCAAGCTCGATGAGATGGCGGCGGCCATCCCTGCCGCACTACTGGAAAAGATCGCCATCGTTGCTGCACCCGGCGAAGTCGGCAAAAAAATTCGCGAACGTTACAACGGCGTGTTGAACCGCGTGTCGCTCTATCGTTCGATGGGTGGTGATGGTGAATTCAACCGCTGGCGCGAGCTCATCGATGCCGTGCATGCCTGAGGGGTGTGCAAGCCTGATGGCGGTATTTAATGCCAGGACCAAACACCATGGAACTCGATCAGCAGGTAGCGATCATCACCGGCGCCGCGAGTGGCATAGGCGCCGCTACCGCGCGCTTGATGGCCGCTGCCGGCGCACGGGTAGCGCTGTTTGATCGCGATGGCGATGGTGTCGCGGCGCAGGTGCGCCAACTCGAAGACGGTGGTGCGCGCGCCCTGGCCTGTACCGTTGATGTGTCAAAGCGCAGCGAGATCGAGGCGGCGGTGGCGCAGGTTGTGACGACCTGGGGACGTCTGGACATCATGGTCAACAACGCCGGTGTGACCAAGCCGCGGCGCACACCGGAGGTTGACGAAGCGCTGTGGAACGACGTGTTAGGTGTCAATTTGAGTGGCGCTTTCTGGGGCAGTCAGGCAGCTTTCACGCATATGAAGGCCGCCGGCTACGGCCGTATCCTGACGACGTCATCAACCTCCGCGCGCGGTTCCTACGGCAATGCCTCCTATGCGGCCACCAAGGCCGGTGTGGTAGCGATGACACGCTCGTTGGCGATGGAGTTCGGCAAGCACGGCGTGACGGTCAACGCAGTCGGGCCGGGCATGATCACCACGCCGATGACCGACGGTGTCAGCGAGGAAATGAAACAACGCTGGATCCGCCGCACGCCCGTCGGCCGTCTCGGCCAACCACTGGATGTCGCCCGGGTCTTTCTCTTTTTGGCGCTACCGGCGTCGAGTTACATCACCGGACAGATGTTGTTCGTCGATGGCGGTTATACCCTGCCCATGTTGGGTGCTTGAGCCGCGGCGAAACGCAAGGTAGTCGTTGCGCGTCGGAATTAGCGGAGCTGATCTCCGTCAGATACACAAAGTATTGCCTGGGATGTTGACTGGCTCTGCGTTGTTGTACGAGGACGCGAGTACACTACCGGGCCGATCTGCACTGGAGCGCGCAGCCCATGCTGCAACACACCCGTAACACCGCCGCCGGCGACCATCTTGATCTCGACTTGCAAACCGTAGCCCACGATATCTGGGCCAGCAAATATCGCCTGCGCGCTGCCGATGGGCAGGTGCTCGATGCGAGCCCGGACGCCACCCTGGAGCGCATCGCCATTGCCCTGGCGGCGGTGGAGGATAGCCCGGCCGGGATACACCACTGGCAACAGGAATTCCTATGGGCTTTGCGTCACGGTGCGCTGCCAGCCGGGCGCATCCTGGCCAATGCCGGTGCAGCAGAACACAAGCCATCGACCTCGACCATCAACTGTACGGTGTCGGGCACCGTGCGCGATTCGATGCAAGACATACTCGCAAAGATTTACGAAGCCGGGCTCACACTCAAAGCCGGCTGCGGCATTGGTTATGAGTTTTCGACCCTGCGGCCGCGTGATGCCTTTGTCGCCGGTGCCGGCGCCTATACCTCCGGTCCCTTGTCCTTCATGGACGTTTACGATCGTATGTGCCTGACCATCTCCTCGGCCGGCGGCCGGCGCGGCGCGCAGATGGCCACCTTTGATATCGGCCACCCCGACGTGATGGATTTTATTCGGGTCAAGCGCGAAGACGGCCGCCTGCGACAGTTCAATCTATCGCTGCTGGTCACCCGCGAGTTCATGGAAGCGGTGCGCGAGGATGGTGAGTGGGTGCTGGCCTTTCCTGCCACCGAACATGAGTTCAAGGTCGAGCAACTCGATGAGAACAACGCGACACAGATTGTGTGGCGGGCGTGGCCCAACCACGATGGCTATCGGGTCGATGCGTTGGGGCGTGTGGCGTGCAAGATCTACCGTCGGTTGCCGGCCCGTGAGTTGTGGGACGCGGTGATGCTTGCGACCTACAACTACGCGGAACCCGGTTTTATTCTCATCGACCGTTACAACGAAATGAACAACAACTGGTTCTGCGAAAACATTCGCGCGACCAATCCCTGTGGTGAACAAGGGCTGCCGCCCTACGGGGCCTGCCTGTTGGGCTCGATCAATCTCACCTGTTTTGTGCGCCATCCTTGCACCGCCGAGGCAACGTTTGACTGGGATACCTATCGACGCGTTGTGACGATCTTTACGCGCATGCTGGATAACGTCGTCCAGGTGCACGGACTACCCTTGTCGCGACAGCGCGACGAAATCGCGCGCAAGCGTCGCCATGGCATGGGTTTTCTCGGGCTCGGCTCAGCCCTGGCGCTACTTGGCCTGCGCTATGGCAGCACTGAGGCGGTGGCGTTTACCGAGGAGGTCAGCCGTGAACTGGCCGTCACCGGCTGGCGAGCAGGACTGGCCTTGGCGCGCGAAAAGGGCGCGGCACCGATCATGAACGAGGACTTCATCGTCACGCCGGCGATGCTGGCGGCGCGTCCGGAAATGTCCCACGACGGTGTGCGTGCCGGCGATGTGCTGAAGGGCCGGGTGCTGTTCGCACGCTACAGCCATTACATGCGCCAGTTGGCCGAGCTTGATCCGGCACTCGTGACAGCGATCGCCGGCGAGGGCGCGCGTTTTACCCATCACAGTTCCATCGCGCCTACCGGTACGATTGCGCTTTCGTTTGGCAACAATGCCAGCAACGGCATCGAACCCAGCTTCGCCCATCGTTATGTGCGCAATGTCATCACGGCAGGACGCAAAACCAAGGATAAGGTTGAAGTCTGCTCTTACGAACTGCTGGTGTGGCGCGCGCTGGTGAACCCCCACGCCGCGCCCGATGCGGCGGATGCCAACAATCGCCTGCCAGCGCATTTTGTCACGGCCGACGATATCCAGCCGCACGAACACATCGCCATGCAGGCCGCCGCTCAGCGCTGGATCGACTCGTCGATTTCCAAGACTGTTAACGTGCCCGCGGACATTGCTTTTGAATCTTTCAAGAATCTTTACTTCGAGGCCTACGAACGGGGGCTCAAGGGCTGTACGACCTTTCGCTTTAATCCAAGCGCTTTCCAGGGCGTTTTGGTCAAACACGCTGATCTCGCACGTACACGCTATCGATTCACGCTCGCCGACGGTAGTGTGGTCGAAGCCCGTGGTGACGAAGAAATCGATTATGAAGGCGAGCTGCACTCCGCCGCTAATCTGTATGACGCGCTTAAAGAAGGTTACTACGGTGTGTATTGAGCCCAACGCGGGCCGGGAGATTGACCGATGACAAAAAAAATCGAACAGACCATCACGGGTGTTGAAGTGCTTGTCGACGAGGATGTTGTCGAGGAGTCGAGCGCAGAGATCATTCAGATGCACGAAAAAGTCGAGCGCCCTGAGATGCTGCTCGGCTCGACCTACAAACTTAAAACGCCACTGTCAGCCCATGCGCTGTATGTCACCGTCAATGACATCGTGCTCAATGCTGGTACACCGCATGAGCTGCGCCGGCCCTTCGAGATCTTCATCAACTCGAAGAATATGGATCACTTTCAATGGATAGTGGCCTTGACCCGCATCATCTCAGCGGTGTTTCGCAAGGGCGGTGATGTGACCTTTCTGGTGGATGAGATGCGCAGCGTGTTTGATCCACGCGGCGGTTACTTCAAAAAAGGTGGGCAGTACGCACCGTCTTTAGTGGCCGAGATTGGCGATGTGATCGAAACCCACCTGCGATCGATTGGCCTGCTCGGCCCGGCCCGCGTGCGGCCATCGGTCAGTCACGCTGCAAGTCAAGACGACGACAGTGGTATTCCAAGTGATGCCTTGCACTGCAGTCAGTGTTTTGCCAAGGCGGTCGTGGCGCTCGACAACTGTCAAACCTGTTTGAATTGTGGCGAGTCGAAATGCGGTTGAGATGAGTTGGCGCGCCGGCACGCTGGGCCGGCGCGACGTGCTGTGGATTTTGCTCAGAGATTGATCAGCTGCGGGATGTCTTCCAGCGCCTGTTCTTCCATATAGACGATCTGATCCGAAAGCAGATTGCGCATCCCTTCGACTTCGCGATATAGCTGATTGGCTGAGGCAAGTTTGCTTTCAAACTGTTTCTTGGCCTCCTGCAGCTGGGCCTTCTGACGGCTTATTTTGTTGGCCAGGGCGATGAGCTTCTTGTAGTAGGTTCGCACCAGCTGCTCTTTTCCGCTGTACTCCGCGGCGTAGCTTGCGCGGATCTTGATTTCTTTCTGACGCAGCTCCTCGTCGTTCAGCTCGCGCATGCGGGCCAGCTTGGTCTGGTATTCGACCGCCACCAGGGCCGACTTGGCGTCAGAAAGAAATCAAGATCCGCGCAAGCTACGCCGCGGAGTACAGCGGAAAAGAGCAGCTGGTGCGAACCTACTACAAGAAGCTCATCGCCCTGGCCAACAAAA
>JANOXY010000583.1:0-4797 GCA_031418675.1 Pseudomonadota bacterium | reverse complement strand
GCCGCAAGGCGTTCGCACCCGAGGAGGCCTTAAGTGGCAAAAAAAATAATTGCTTTCATCAAGCTTCAGGTAAAGGCCGGTCAGGCCAATCCCAGTCCGCCTGTGGGGCCCGCGCTCGGGCAGCGCGGCCTGAATATCATGGAGTTCTGCAAGGCGTTTAACGCTCGGACAGCCAACCTTGAACCCGGCTTGCCAACACCCGTTGTGATTACCGCGTTCAGCGACAAAAGCTTCACCTTCGTTACGAAGACGACACCGGCGCCGGTGTTGCTGATGAAAGCCGCTGGCGTCGCCAAGGGTAGTGGTACGCCAAATTCGGCCAAGGTGGGCAAGGTTACCCGCGCCCAACTGGAAGAAATCGCCAGGACCAAAACCGCCGACATGACGGCGGCAAGTTTGGACGCGGCAGTACGCTGCATCGCCGGCACGGCGCGCAGTATGGGCTTGGACGTGGAGGGTTAAGAGATGGCAAAACCAGGCAAACGTCTACGCGCTTTGCGTGAACAGATTGGCAACCCGCGTCAGCCGCGGCCACTAGACGAAGTACTCGCGCTGGTGAAGACCATCGCATCTGCAAAATTCGACGAAACAGTAGACGTCGCGGTCAACCTCGGGGTCGATCCGCGCAAATCTGACCAGGTCGTGCGCGGCTCGACGGTGCTGCCCCACGGCACCGGCAAGTCGGTTCGCGTGGCGCTTTTTGCAGATGGCGCGGATGCTGAACTCGGTCGCGCTGCGGGTGCAGATGTCATCGGTTTGGACGATCTCGCTGCAGAGGTCAAGTCCGGGAAAATCGATTTCGATATCGCCATTGCAACACCAGCATCGATGCGCGTGGTCGGCCAGCTAGGCCAAATACTTGGGCCGCGTGGCCTGATGCCCAACCCCAAAGTTGGGACGGTGACAACCGACGTCACCACCGCAGTGCGTAATGCTAAAGCGGGTCAAGTACAGTTCCGCACCGACAAGGCCGGCATTATCCACTGTCCAATAGGCAAGGCTTCGTTTGCCCCGGAGGCACTCAAGGCCAACCTTGAAGCGATCTTGAGCGATCTGCGTAAGGCTAAACCAAGTTCGGCGAAGGGCATCTACCTCCAGGCTGTTTCGATTTCAACCACCATGGGCCCGGGCCTGGCGGTCGACAAGTCGTCGCTGGAAGCTGCCCGAGCGTAGTCGTTTTTAGAGATTTCACGAACTTTGGGTTGCCGGCTTCCACCGGCAGCCGTCAAAGACCGCGGGTCCGCACCAGCAGGTGCGGTTAATCGGCTTCGGCCCGCGCAGACGGTGCTCCCCAAGGGCAGATTGATGCCCGGTTAGGACGCCGTAAACCTTGCCATCGCCGCCTCAAAGCGTCGCTGGCAGCAACATGGTGCGACTCAGTCCCTCGCGGATGGAGTCTAACCGGGAGAAATGACCAATGAGTTTGACGTTACAGCAAAAACAGGCGGTTGTTTCGGAAGTGAGAGAAGTGGCAACTACGGCGCAAGCCGCGGTCGCCGCCGAGTATATCGGCTTGACTGTAGCCCAGATGACCCAATTGCGAACTAAAGCACGCAGTTCTGGTGTGTATCTGCGCGTAGTCAAAAATACGCTTGCGCGTCGAGCAGTCGACGGCACGAGCTTCGAATGTCTGCAGGATTCCCTCACGGGTCCGCTGCTTCTGGTGTTTTCCATGGAAGACCCGGGGGCTGGGGCACGCCTGGTGCGTGACTTTGCTAAAGACAACGAAAAGCTGGTGACCAAGGCTTTGGCATTCGCCGGCGAGTTGAGGCCCGCATCGGACCTTAACCTGCTGGCTAGCATGCCGACGCGTGACGAGGCCCGCTCGAAGCTTCTTTCGGTCTTCCTGGCCCCGCAAACGAAACTGGTCCGGACCCTCGCGGAACCGGCTGGTCAGTTTGTGCGCGTGCTAGCGGCTTTCAACGAGTCGCGACAATCCGCTTGAGTGGTTTGCACAATCTGTTTTTAGGAGAGCATTAGAATGGCAGTTTCAAAAGAAGATCTGGTCGCAACCCTGAGTGGTATGACCATCCTTGAAGTGACCGAATTGGTTTCGCTGCTCGAGGAGAAGTGGGGCGTTTCAGCAGCAGCAGCAGTGGCAACCGTCGCCGTCGCCGCTGATGCCGGCGTCAAGGAAGAGGTCAAGGACGAGTTTGACATCGTCATGACCAGCTTCGGCGACAACAAGGTCAACGTCATCAAGACCGTTCGCGCCATCACCGGCCTCGGTCTGAAGGAAGCCAAGGACCTCGTCGAAGGTGTGCCTTCGGTCGTCAAGGAAGCGGCCAACAAGGCCGAAGCCGAAGGCATCAAGAAGCAGCTCGAAGAAGCTGGCGCAGCGGTGGAACTCAAGTAGTTCTCTGCATTGCAGCCAGTCTGCAAGATGAAGATTTGGAACCGGTGGCGCGTCCTGTGCGGGCGCCCTACCGGCTTCCATCTCACGCGTCACAGCACCGACGTCGTCGCGCACGGTCCCAGCTCCGTGCTGACGATCAATCTGGTTTAACAGGACGGTAATCTCAATGGCCTATACCTATACCGAGAAGAAGCGCATCCGTAAGGATTTCAGCAAGACTTCGCCGATTCTTGACGTGCCTTATCTGCTGGAGACCCAGATTGAATCCTACAAGCGCTTCCTGCAGGAAGAGTGCACGGTCGAAGCCCGCAGCGACCAAGGGCTCCACGCTGCTTTCAAGTCGGTCTTCCCAATCGAGTCCTACTCCGGTAATGCGGTTCTTGAGTATGTAAGCTATCGCCTGGGCGATCCCGTATTTGACGTTAAAGAATGCCAAGTGCGAGGCCTGACCTACGCGGCTTCGCTGCGAGTAACGGTCCGCCTCGTCATTTACGACAAGGAATCCGGTTCCGATAAGGTCATCAAGGACGTCCGTGAGCAGGAAGTCTACATGGGCGAATTACCGCTCATGACGACCAACGGCACCTTTGTGATCAATGGTACAGAGCGTGTCATCGTCTCGCAGTTGCATCGTTCGCCGGGTGTATTTTTCGACCACGATCGTGGCAAGACCCACTCTTCGGGCAAGCTATTGTTCTCCGCACGCGTCATTCCCTACCGTGGCTCGTGGCTCGATTTCGAGTTTGATCCCAAAGACCACGTTTACGTTCGCATCGACCGCCGTCGCAAGCTGCCCGCAACGGTACTGCTGCGCGCGCTGGGCTTTTCTACCCAACTGATGCTGGAAACCTTTTTCGAACGCGATACTTTTATTCTCGATGGCGAACAGGTGCGCGTGCATCTGATTCCCGAACGGCTGCGCGGCGAAACTCTGGAGTTTGACCTGGTCGATGCCGATGGCAACGTACTGGTTGAAGCGGACCGCCGCATTACCGCGCGGCATACCCGCGAGATTCAACAGCGAGGCATTACCGAAATCACGGTGCCGCGTAATTTCCTCGTTGGCAAGACGCTGGCGCGCGATGTCGTCGACAAGAGCACTGGCGAGATCATTGCGCGCGCCAATGACGAAATCTCTGAGGATATGCTTGCCAAACTGACCAAGATGGATGTCTCCGAACTGGAAACCATCTTTGCCAATGATCTCGACCACGGTGCCTATCTTTCCGAGACCCTGCGTGTTGATCCGACCACTACGCCGCTTGAGGCCCAGGTCGAAATCTACCGCATGATGCGTCCTGGCGAGCCGCCGACTAAAGAAGCTGCCGAAAACCTTTTCAAGAATCTGTTCTTCACCGAAGACCGCTACGACCTGTCCGGCGTCGGGCGCATGAAGTTCAACCGTCGTGTTGGCCGCAGCGAAGTGGTTGGCAGCGGTGTGCTGAACGAAAAGGACATCACCGACGTTTTGCGCGTTCTGATCGACATTCGCAACGGCAACGGCAGTGTTGACGACATCGACCACCTCGGTAACCGGCGCGTACGCAGCGTTGGCGAGATGGCTGAGAATCAGTTCCGAGTTGGTTTGGTAAGGGTAGAACGCGCCGTTAAAGAGCGTTTGAGCCTGGCTGAGTCTGAGGGATACATGCCTCAAGAGCTGATCAACGCCAAGCCGGTGTCGGCGGTCATCAAAGAGTTTTTTGGCTCAAGCCAGCTCTCGCAGTTCATGGATCAGAACAATCCGCTCTCCGAGGTAACCCACAAGCGTCGCGTCTCGGCGCTTGGCCCAGGTGGCCTGACGCGCGAACGTGCGGGTTTCGAAGTCCGCGACGTGCATCCTACCCACTACGGTCGTGTTTGCCCGATTGAAACACCGGAAGGTCCAAACATCGGTCTGATCAACTCACTCGCGGTGTACGCCCGGACCAATCAATATGGTTTTCTTGAAACGCCATATCGCAAGGTCGAAAACTCGCGAGTCACAGATCAGATCGACTACCTGTCGGCTATCGAAGAAGGCCAGTATGTGATCGCGCAGGCGAATGCCACGCTCGACGCCGATGGCCGTCTTATCGATGGTTTGGTGTCATCGCGGCATCTCAACGAATTCACGCTGGCCGGGCCGGAACGCGTCCAATACATGGACGTTTCGCCGCGGCAGATCGTGTCGGTCGCCGCGGCGCTCATTCCGTTCCTCGAGCACGACGACGCCAACCGTGCGTTGATGGGTTCAAACATGCAGCGCCAGGCGGTGCCAACCCTGCGCGCCGACAAGCCGTTGGTGGGCACAGGTATCGAACGCGCTGTGGCAAAAGACTCCGGCGTGACGGTTGTCGCGCTGCGTGGTGGCGAAATGTATGCAGTCGATGCGGCGCGCATCGTGGTCCGTGTAACTGATGACGAGACCAGCGCCGGCGAGCCGGGTGTGGATATTTACAACC
>JANOXY010000582.1:0-5725 GCA_031418675.1 Pseudomonadota bacterium | reverse complement strand
TCGTTGAATTCATAGAGGGTGCCTGCTGGCAAGTCGTCACCAATTTTGATCATGGTTTGTTCCTTGTTGTTTGGTTCTTTTAATGTGCGAATTTGTCGCACCTACAATGGAGCGCCGTAGGTGCGAATTCATTCGCACATTTGGTGCGCCTCACGTGGGTGCAAATTCATTCGCACGTTCAATGCGTCGCCTGTAGGTGCGAATTTATTCGCACATTTGGTGCGCCTCACGTAGGTGCAAATTCATTCGCACATTCAATGCTTCACACGTAGGCGCGAATTTATTCGCACATTCAACGCGTCGCATGTAGGTGCGAATTTATTCGCACATTCAACACGTCACCCGTAGGTGTGAATTCACTCGCACATTCAAAAGCGCACCCCCATATTCAAGCCCCGAGATTCCGCACCATGTCGCGCGAAATCACCAGGCGCTGGATCTGCGACGTTCCTTCATAGATCTGCAGCAGCTTGGCATCACGCATCAGTTTTTCGACGACGAAGTCCTGGGTATAACCATAACCGCCAAAGATCTGCACCGCATCGGTGGTGCACTTCATCGCCGCATCACCACCAAAGGCCTTGGCGCATGCGCTGTGGCTGCCACGCAGATTGCCACGATCGACCTCGCTGGCTGCGTGCAGACACAGCAGATGGGTGGCGAGATAACTGATTTCCATGTCGGCCAGCATCGCCGCCACCATCTGATGGTTGACGATCGGCTCACCAAACGCCTTACGTTCCGTGGCATAACGCAGCGCTTCGTCGCGCGCCCGGCGGATGACACCGGCCGCGCCCGCCGCTATCCAGGGCCGCGAGCGATCGAAGGTGGCCATGGCGAGTTTGAAGCCGTGCTCAGGGCCGGCCAGCAGATTGGCGGCCGGCACTTCAACGTCTTCGAACACCACATCACCGGTGTGGGATGCACGCTGACCGAGCTTGTGGATCATTGACTCCCAACGCAAACCCGGCGTGCCGGCGTCGACCACAAAAATCGCTATGCCACGATGACCATTGCTGCCGTGCTCACGGGCAAAAACCGTATACCAATCGGCGACATCGGCATTGGTGATCCAGCGCTTGCGGCCGTTCAGGATGTATTTGTCGCCCTTCTTGATAAAGCGCGTGCTCATGGCGGCGACGTCGGAGCCGGCATCGGGTTCCGAACAGGCGTAGGCCGCATAACCATGTTTTTCAAGCAGGCCGCCGAGATACTTGCGGCGCAGTGCATCGTTGTCGCCGAGCAGCAGGGGCAGCCCGGCCAGGGAGTTGGCAACCGCCGAGGTGGCGATGCCGAGACAGCCGTAATTTAATTCCTCCAGCACCAGGGTGTGGTCATGGCAGGACAAACCTGCACCACCGATGTCGGTGGGGAATTCCAGATTGAGCAGGCCCTGCTCTTCCATCGCAGCGATGATGGCATGGGGAAATTCGGCGCTGCGATCCAGCGCCATGTCCAGACGCGGCTCGATGATCTGTTCGCGCACAAAGCGGCGCGCTGCCTCAACCATCATCGATTGTTCGTCATTGAGTACGCTCATGGGGATCTCCGCAAAAAAATGGATGCATTGAAGATGGTTGTGTGTCCGACAGACCGGCGAAACGTCAAGGGCAAGGTGTTTCGCGCGCGCACTTCACGCCGTTTTCGTACAGAAACTTGATGAATTCACCGCCCGGCACGAAGCGCTCGGCGAGCGCATCGGTCTGCGGCCCGCGATCGATTTCTTCCAGAAAACACTCGCGCCCCTCCGTGGCGTCCTTGCAGACAAAATGCAGCGGCCGCACCACACCGGAATTGGCCACCAGCAGGTAACCATCATCAACCTTTTGCCACGATTGTCCGAAGCGCATGTTGGCGCAATCGCAAGCAAGGTAACGATCGGCGAACTCCATCAGCTTGCCGACCGTGAGGTTGGGCATGTTCGGATCGGGGCGTGGATTGATCAGCTTGGCGGTCAGCAGATCGCGCGGTGTGGCGGACAGGTCTTTGGGTTTTTCCGGCTCACGGCTGAGTGACGGCAGCTTGGGCATGGAAATCTTGGGCACTGAAATCTTAGGCACGGAAACATGGCCGCAGGCGGCGAGACTGGCGCCCAGCACCGTGGCAGCAACCATGCGGGCCGCCCGCCGCAGCAGAATTTTAGTCTTGGCAGTCACATTCAAGCCTTTCGCATGTCCTTGAGGAATTCGTTACGTTCCTGTTCAAAAGCAATTCGCGCGATGATCAAGTCGAGGATCTTGTGTATGCGCTGTTCGAGTTTGCGCCCGGCACCATAGTCGGCCGGCGCATAAAAATCGATGCGATTGGCATCGACCAGCTCGCGGCAGACTTTGACCGCCTCCTGGGAGCGTGGTTTATGCACCGCCACGGCAAAACCGCCGTAGTTTTTTACCACCGTCATACACGGCACATCGGTCAGGCCATCGCCGACGTAGAGCATGTGTTGAAAGGGAATGGGGCGTGCGCCCTCGGGCATGTATTCGTTGATAGTTTCCAACGAGCTTTCGCGGCCCTTGTTGATGCGGAACAGATACTGGGTCTTGGCGGTGTCATTGATGACGACGGTCGGAAAGCGCGCCGCTTCGTGGTGATCAAAGTAATACTGGGAAGCATAGATGCGGGTGAAATGATGCTTGATGCTGATACCTTCCAGGATCTCCGACAAACCCGCCGAGATGATGTAGTGGCGGGTCTGCACACTGCCGCCGGTTTTTTCCGCCACGTAGTCATTGATGCGCTCGAACCACGAATCAACACCGGGGTAGTACTCGATGCCGGCGGCCAGCTCGCGTAGGGCTTCACGACTTAAGTGCGCTTTGTTGGCTTCGATCTTTTCCACCAGCAGGCGCATATAGGTGAGGATCGCATCACCACCGGTGCGTCGCACTTCGGCGTTGACCTCGGTCCAGAATTCTTCGCCGCTGATGCCCAGTTGTGGCAGCACGGTGTATTCCTGCATGGGCTGCGGGGTCAGCGTGCCGTCGAAGTCATAGACCAGCGCAAGGGTATTGCGGTGGTAATTTTCCTTGCGTGCCATGGATTCAGTCTCCCGCGCCTGCCGATGTGCGCAGCTGCGCCTGATAGATAGCGAGCATCGCCTCGCTGAAACAGACCAATATCACATCCTGCAGATTTGTGTTGGCGACGAGTGCGGCGCTCACTTCGCGCACCGCGATGCTTGCTGCTGCGGCGTGGGGATAACCGTACACGCCACAGCTAATGGCAGGGAAAGCGAGCGAGCGGAGATCGTGTTCACGGGCCAGCGCAAAACAGGCCCGGTAACAGGCTGCGAGCAGTGCCGCTTCATTGGCGGTGCCACCGGCCCAGATCGGCCCGACCGTGTGGATGACATAGGGTGCGGGCAGGCGATAGCCGCGCGTGATGCGTGCGCTGCCGGTCGGGCAACCGCCGAGCCCACGACATTCCTCGAGTAGTTCAGGACCCGCCGCACGGTGGATGGCGCCGTCCACACCACCACCACCGAGCAGCGTTTCATTGGCGGCATTGACGATGGCGTCGCAGGGCAGCTGGGTAATGTCCGCCTGCATGACCCGTACTCGGCTCATGGTGAAGTCGCAGTGTCGGCTTCGATCGCTTTGACCGCCGCCGCCAGGCGTTCTTCGGCGCGCGCCGCGGCGAGCTGCTCGAACAGGGGCAGTTGAAAATCGCCATGGACCTTGCGCACCTGCCCATAGGCATCGAGCGCCGCCGCCATGCCCGCCACGTCGTCGTTATCGCTGGATTTCCGCGCTTCGAGCTGCGCCGCCATGTTGCCGCCGAGGAACGCAGCATAGAGCGTTGCCTTGAGGGCATCGTCCATGGGTTGGTACATCCAAGCGAGCAAGCGGTTGTTCAACACAATGTGGACCTGGCCACCGTCGCGAATGAAGTCGAGGAAGGGTCCGGTGCGATCCAGGCGTGCCAGCGGGTCAGCGCGGAAATCCTGCCAGGCGGCGAGCGCTTGCGCGGCGCTCGGCACCTTTTTCGCTGCCACGACCGCGGCGGCCGGTTGATCCGTTTGGGCGCGGCTGATGCCGTGAGCGAACACAACCAGCAAGCCCAGGACGATGACGGCGCGTTTCATCGCTGGTGGTGCGCTTGTGCGTCGAAAAGTCTGAGCACGACACCGGCCGCACGGGCGGTGCCGGGAATGACGTAATGGGCGAGGGCGGCGGTGGCGGCATTGGGTTGGTGCAGATCGGGCACCATGATGGTCAGCATGCCGGCGCTCGATGCGGCATGGACACCGACGGAGGAATCCTCCAAGGCCACACAGCGGGATGCTTCGATGCCGATACCCGCGGCCGCGCGTAAAAAAATCTCGGGCGAAGGTTTGCCTTCGCTGACCTCGTTGCCCGCCACCAGCACGTCGATGTGGACGCCCAGGCCGGCCAGATCCAGGGAACGCAGTGCCTGGTCGCGTTGTGTCGAGGTGGCGACGCTGAAGGGTATGCCACGCTCGCGCAGGCCCACCAGCAGCTCCGGCATGCCGGGCTGCGCGGGCATGCCGTGCTGTTCGGTGTGGGCCAACCAGATGCGGCGGAACTCGTCGCGGAACGCACGCATTGGAAAGGTGGGCCCCATGCTCTCAACCACCGCAGCTTCGACGGCCCGGGGTGGCAGGCCCATCCACATGGCATAGGTTTCATCGGAGAGATGATGGCCGAGGTCTTTGGCCGCTTGCTGGGCAGCGCGACGGAACAGCGGTTCGGAATCGATCAGGATGCCATCCATATCGAACACCACGCCAGCGTAGGGTGAATGCTTCACGCGTGGGAGGCCTCGAGCAGTGCGTCGATCAAATCGACCGGGTCGCGCATCACTATCAACTGCTCGAGTTCGGCGTGGTGCATAAAACCTTCATCGGCGGCGTGCTGCAGGGAGGCCAGCCAGGCATCGAAGTAACCACCGACATTGAGCACCCCGATAGGCTGGCGCAGCTGACGCAATTGGCGCCAGGCGATCACTTCCAGAATCTCATCGAAGGTGCCGATGCCGCCGGGCAATGCGACAAAAGCATCCGCGCGCTCGATCATGATGGCTTTGCGTTCGAACAGGTCGTCGACCACCACGCACTCCGTCAAGCCGCTGTGACACACCTCGCGCTCGCGCAGGAAATCGGGAATGACACCTATCACCTGGCCACCGAGATCGAGGGCACCGTCGGCCAGCGCACCCATCAGTCCGATATTGCCGCCGCCGTACACCAGCGCTATCTCACGCGCCGCCAGCTCACGACCAAAACCATCGGCGGCCGCCATGTATTCCTCGCGTGCGCCGGGGCGCGATCCACAAAACACTGCTATGGCATACATGCTGAGTCTCTAGTTGCGCGCCGCTGGCGCGGGCGTTGCTCGCCTGCGTTTCATTTGACCATCCACACCGTCACACCCCCTTGCACCTGCCATGCACCGCCCGTGACCAGGCTTAGATGAAACAGATGACCGGTGCCGCACTCCGCGCCACATTCATGCTCGACGTAAACCAGGGCGTGGCTCAAGGTGTCGTCAAAGCCGACATGGGAGAGGCGCAGCAGCCCGGGTGCACCGGGGAAACGCTTGAAAAATTTTTCCCAGCCGGCGCCGGGCGTAACACCATCGAACAGCGCTTTGCTGGTCTTGGGATCCAGGACCTGGTAGCTGATGTTGAGTTTCAGCGCGGCATCGATGGCGTCCACGCGGGCGTTGCGCTGCTGCCAATCGTTAAAGGCCGAGGGTGGCACGTC
>JANOXY010000581.1:0-3403 GCA_031418675.1 Pseudomonadota bacterium | reverse complement strand
GTGCTGTCGATGGCCTCACGCAGACAGCGCATGCGGGTCTCGCCGCTCCAATAGAAGTCGGGCAGCTTGCGCGTCGCCTCCAGCGCGTTGCGTTCCCCGTAACCCGGCATCAGGGTCCAGTAAACGCCGCGAACGTATTCGCGCCAGCCGAGGATCTGACGCACGAAGCCCTCCACCGCGTTCAAGGGTGCTGCCCCGGATCGCCATGCCGCTTCCGCAGCGGCGCACACTTCGCGGGGGGATAGCAACCCGATGTTCAACGCCGGTGCCAGCAGCGAATGGAACAGGAATGGGTTGCCAGCGCGCATCGCATCCTGGTAGTCGCCGAAGCTCGACAGGCCGTGCTCGATGAAGTCGTCCAGTGCGAGCACGGCATCGGCCCGCGTGACCGGCCAGCCAAAGGCCGCGAGTTCACCAAAATGATCGGGGAAGCGGCGTTCCACCAGCGCCATCACTGCGCGCGTCACGGCATCCGGCGCGAAGCGCCGCCGCACCGGCGGAATGACCCGTTCCGGCAGCCGCTTGCGGTTCGCCTGGTCATAGTTCCAGGCACCGCCGGCCGGCTGCTCGCCTTCGAGCAGGACTCGCTGCTCGCGGCGCATCTCGTGATAGAAATGTTCCATGCGCCAGGTGCGGCGTCCGTTTGCCCAGGCGGCGAAGCGCGTGCGGCTTGCAAAAAAACGATCGTCGACCCGCACCTCAACCGGCGTTCCGGTCAGCGCCTGCCAGCCCTGGACCAGCGCCTGCACCCGCCATTCCGAAGCTTCGGTCACCACCACGTGGCCGGGTCGATGCCGGACAAGCGCACGTTGCACCTCGGTGGTGAAACTGCCGGTGTTGTCGGGCGCGTCGAGCTCTACATAGTCGACCGTCACACCACGTTCGCGCAGCGCCTGCGCAAAATGGCGCATGGCCGACAGCACCAGGACGATTTTTTGTTTGTGGTGTTGAACGTAGGTGCTTTCCTCCTGCACCTCCAGCATCAGCACGACGTCTCGGGCTGGGTCGAGATCAGCCAGCGCACTCAGCTCGGTAGAGAGTTGGTCGCCGAAGACGATGCGCAGGACGGTCATGGCGTTTCCGGGGACATGGGCACAAGCGCGCCACGCGGTGCGGAGCGGCAGCGCACAGAGCAGTACCGCACATGTTCCCAGTCGCGCGCCCATTTTCTGCGCCAGGTGAAGGGCCGCCCGCACCCGCGGCAGGTCTTCACCGGCAGATCGGCCTTGCGGCGCGCGCGAGCCATGGCATCACCAGGGTAGCGGCAGAGCAAGCGCGCCAAACAATTCGCCGCTGGCGTATGGACCGCAACTGCAACGGCGACCTAGGGCGCTCCGCGCTGTGGTGACCGCGCCGGGATGCAGGGCACGTGCGGACAGCTCGCTCATGACCCTGGGACCTCGACACCGCGGTCACCCGCGCTCGTCATACGGCGCCGAAAATCCCAACTGGTGATATGCAGCGGCACGATCTCGATCACCACCTCGGTCGCGATGCGTGACAGCAGCCAGGTCCTCAAGCCCGGATCACGACCCTCGAGATAATGCTCGACCATTTGTTCGAGCAACGCGCTTGCATCCTGGGTCAGGACAACTGCCTCGCCGTGTCCACTCAGGCCGTGATAGGGCGGTTGATTAACCGCCAATTCGAAGCCGACCCGCGCGCCACGCTTAAGGTGGTGCGCGATAACGGCACTGCGCTGGGTGCAACAGAACAACCGGCCGGCCACGTAGCGATACCACAGCGAAGTGATATGCGGGAATCCTTGCGCGTCCATCGTTGCGATTCGCAACGGAAGTTGCGCACCGTGCAGAAATTCCGCCACGCGCGCGACGCTCCACGCGCTCTTCGGACTCAATACCGCAGCAAGTGCGGCGTTCGATTCAATGGGCTCCGACAGCATGATCCCTTCCTGATTGATTTCATCGTGTACGCACCGACTGTGCGATTGTTCTGCCCCGTGCCGCCATCCGGATCCGCACTCGAATTGCCACCGGTAATGGACATCGGGGCGGACGCTTATGCCCAGCTGGCAGCGACCAGGGCTGCGGCCGCGATCGCGCTCAGTGTCGCACGCAGGCGCAGGAACCAGGATGGCACCACTTCGAGCGCCGCCAGCCGGTGGTCGACCACGTAACACAGGACAAATGCGAGGGCCTGTAGGCGCAGCGCGATGGTCAGCGGCAACTGCAGCGCCAGCCAGCCGGCGAGTGCCGGCAGCACACTCCAGCCGTACTGCAGCATAGCCAGGCGACCGTGGGCATTGGCGTGCACCGCATACCCCCAGTGCAGTGCGCCGGTGAAGCTCAGGATCACCGCCGCATAACTCGCCAGCGCGGACAACAGCGTGACGGACGACGCCGGGTTCCCGGCGCAGAGCAGCGCGAGCCCGACAAAGGGCACCAATCCAGCAGCGCCCAGAAGCAGCGCAGGCAGAGGTGCGCTTGCGGGCGACGGCCGCGCGCTCATGGCGTGATGTTCGCACTCGCCGGCAGGGTCATCCCTTCGGCGCGCGCGACGCGAATGAGCGCTGCTTCGAGCAACGCCCGTGCCTGACCGGCAGTGTGCTCCAGATCGCGGTGAATGGCCGCATCGGCGGGTCCGGCATTCGCACATTCGGCGCTGTAGCGTTCGAAACTGCCGAGACTCAGCACGAGATCGACCAAGTGGCGTGGGCACTCGCAGTACACGGTCGTCGAAGCGGCGGCTATGTCAGCCAGCGCGCGTTCGTCGAAGCGCGGGGGTGGCGGCATTTGCACGACGCTGTCGGTTGCGCCGGGCGCCATGGGAGCGGCGGCCGGTCGCGGCAGCAAGCGACGGCAAAGCGCGACAACTTCGGAAGCGTCCGCCGGGGAGCGCGCAACTTCGTGACCCGCTTTACGCAGCTGCCGGATGATGGTGCTCGGTGCAAACCGGTAAAGCACGATGACGCGTGTCACGCCGCAGGCACGCTCAACACGGGCGATGGCCTCTGCGCTGGTGCCAGTCAAGGTGGCAAGCTCGATCAAGGCGGCGTCGGCCTGGACATCGGACAGGTCACGCGGTGCTTCCGCGATATTCATGCTGTGACCGACGACTTCCACCGTTGCGTCGGCAACGGCTTCGGTGAATTGCCGCGGGGCCAGGGTCGGGCCGATCAGAATCAAGCGCACTGGCCGTGAGGCCGCGACGCCGATCGCTTGCACCGCAGGCAAGCTTCCAGACTCGTTGCGGACCGCCAGCAGTGCGTCGAGTGACAAGGCCGCAAGGGCGCCAATCGGGTTACCGGCATCCACCAGTTGTTTGATCAGACCGAGTCGACGTACTTCCGCCGCCGAATACAGACGCTGACCGCGCGCGCTCAGCTGCGGACTAACCACGCCATAACGACGTTCCCAGACGCGCAAGGTTTCGACCGGGATCC
>JANOXY010000580.1:0-4678 GCA_031418675.1 Pseudomonadota bacterium | reverse complement strand
CGGATTCCTTCGGCGGTGTAGTGCTGGTGCCGGGTGATGAACTCGGCATGATTGGGCATTTCCCGCCGTTGGCGCGCCGTGCCCGCGAGCTTGGCATCGCGACTCGCATCGTCGAACGCAAAGCCCATATGGTGACCCGTGCCCCCAACTTTGAGATCTCACTCGACCCGCAGGTATTGCGCGGTTGCAACAAGATCATCTGTACCGGTGCGACCCTCCTGAACGACAGCTTCGACGCGATGCTGGCCCATTGCACGGCCGCCGAACAGGTTGCACTGGTTGGACCCACCGTCGGATTTTTCCCCGATGCGGTTTTCGCGCGCGGCATCGACCTTGTCGCCGGCACGCGGGTGTTGGACGCGGCACGGGCGCAACGCTGCCTCGCTGAGCGTGCCAAGCTCGGTGAGAGCGTCGTGCGTACCGTGATACGTCGCGCTGAATACCCCGGCTTGACCACACTGCTGAAGCGCGCGGTCAAGGCCGTCGGTGCAGGCTCAAACTAGGTCCGCGTGGACCGCGGCCCGCGGCACAGCGAGCTGCCGCCAATAGGCGCTCGCGACAGCGACAATTTGCGAATTTTGCACGTCCCATCAGGCCAGCGCGGGACTCGCGCAGCCGCGGCCCAGATCAGCGGATGCAGTGATATGATTGCGCCGCCATGCGGGACGGTAAGGCTATCGCGGCGGCTAGAGAGGCGGCGCGCGATACGCGCCGAGACCCGCGCCGCCCCTGACACACTGCACCGTGCATCTGACGCTCGGCGCTCAGAATGACAACAATACTCTTGAAGATCGCGACCACCCGCATGTCCACCCAAGCCCTTCGCGTGCTGGCTGCTTTGCCATGAAGCGTGCCTTTCAGAAACTCTACGAGGGCCTGGTCATCGAGCGCCCTGCGCTAGCCGTGCTGCTGTTGCTGGCACTGCTCGCCGCGGTCGCGACCGGGGTACCAAAATTCCGCCTCGATGCCTCGGCCGATTCACTGCTGCTCGAGAGCGACCCCGACCTCAAGCAGTTTCGCGATCTGGCCAAGCGCTATCAGGCGCGCGATTTCCTGTTCATGACGGTCACACCCAAACAACCCTTGCTGAGCAAGGATAGTTTGGCCCTGATCCACGCACTGCGCGACGAGCTCAAGGCCTTGCCCAGCGTTGGATCCGTCACCACTGTGCTCGATGTGCCGCTGGTCAAGAACGTCACTGGCGGCCTGACCAAGGTGATCTCGAACTACCGCACCGTCGATGCGCCGGACCTTGACCGGGCCAAGGCCATGGACGAACTCACCCACAGCCCGCTGTATCGCAATATGGTGGTGAGCGCCGATGGTAAAACCACCGCCATCCGCATCACGCTCAAACCACCACCGGAAAATTTTGCTGAGCTCCAATATGAACGCGGCGAACTGCTCTATCGCCGCGCACAGGATCATGCAAGCACAAGCGAGCAAACCCGACTGCGTGAAATCGAACCACGCTACCAGGCATTAAAAGACACCGTTGACGCCTCCAATCATGCTGCCGTTGAGCAGTTACGCGGTGTCATGCGCAACCACAGCGACGCGGCCGAACTGCATCTGGGTGGCGTCGCGATGATCGCCGACGACATGATCGGCTACGTGCGCAGCGACATCGTCGTATTTGGCAGCGCGTCGTTTCTGCTCACCATTGCCATGCTCGGTTACATCTTTCGCGAATTCCGCTGGGTTGTAATCCCGGTATTGAACTGTGCATTCATCACGCTGGGCATACTTGGCGTACTGGGCCTGATCGGCTGGAAACTGACGGTTATTTCGTCCAACTTCCTGGCCTTGACCCTCATCCTCGCGATCTCGATCAATATCCATCTGATCGTGCGGTACCGCGAGCTCTACCGTGAGCGCCCTGAGCTTGGTCACCGCGAACTGGTGCGTGCGACGGCCCGCGATATGGCGAGCCCCTGCCTGTACACCTCATTGACTTCGATCATCGGTTTCAGATCCCTGTTGTCCAGTGATATTCGTCCGATCGCGGACTTCGGCGCGATGATGAGCATGAGCCTGCTGCTGGTCTATTTTGTGGTCTTCACCCTGGTGCCGGCCCTCATGCTGCTGCTGCCTACCCGCGCACCCCGGGTCAGTGACGACGGCACGTCGGGTTTCACCGTGTGGCTGGCGCGTATTACCGATCGCCATGGTACCGGCGTGATCCTGACGACCCTCGCTATTGTGCTGATGAGTGTCGTGGGCATTTCCAAGCTCGAAGTCGAAAACAGCTTTATCAATTATTTCCGTAAAAATACCGAGATTTATCAAGGTCTGAAACGCGTCGATGAAACCCTGGGCGGTACCACCCCACTGGAAGTGGTGCTCAGGTTTCCCTCAAACGTTCAACAGAGCTCGGGCGATGCGCTCGACGCGGAAATGTTCGGCGATGAGGCGGGCGCAAAATCCGACACCTGGTTCACTTCCGACAAGATCGAGCGGATAAAAAAAGTCCACGATTATGTCGCAGCAGTACCGGGCGTCGGCACCGTGATGTCGTTGGCTTCAATTGTGCGTGTGGCCGAAGATCTCAACAAAGGTCGCGAATTCGATCCGTTTGAACTCAACGTCATCTACAAGCGGCTGCCGGCCAATCTACGCGACGAGTTGCTGACACCCTATATCAACATCGAAGCCGATGAAGCGCGCATTTCACTGCGCATTCTTGATTCGACGCCGGATCTGCGACGTCAGGCCCTGCTCAAACAAATTAACGAAGGCCTGCAACAGGACCTCGGTCTGAAGCCCGAGGAGTTCGAAGTCGCAGGCCTGCTCGTGCTTTACAACAACATGCTGCAGAGCCTCTATAGCTCGCAGATTTCGTCGCTAGGCACTGCCATGCTCGGCGTGCTGCTGACCCTGTGGTTTCTGTTTCGCAATCTGCGCGCAGCCATCATCGGTCTGGTGCCAAACATCGTGGCGGCCAGTGCCGTGCTGGGTTATATGGGTTGGGCCGGTGTGCCACTGGACATGATGACCATCATGGTCGCGGCGCTGACCATGGGTATCGCCGTCGAAGACTGTATTCACTACCTGTATCGTTACCGCCTGGAGTTCTATCGCCTCGGTGATGGTTTGAGCACCATGTATCACTGTCACGGCAATATTGCGCGGGCGGGTTTCTACACCACCCTGGTCGTGTGTGTGGGCTTTTCAATCCTGATGCTGTCGAATTTCACACCCAGCATTCTGTTCGGCTTGCTCACTAGCATCGCCATGGGCATCGCGATCCTTGCTGCGTTGACCCTGATGCCCAAACTCCTGCTGATGTGGAAGCCGTTCAAGGTGCCGGCCAAATTAGCCGCTTGAGCGAGGCCGGCACAAGCTGGCGGATTATTTCGCGCGCCGCTCAGCGCCCATCATCACGGCTACCATGGTGCAGGGCAGGTCAGAACGATTCTGCCAGCGGTGACGGGTACCGTTCTGCACGACGCAGTCACCGGCCTGCACCAACACTTGTTTGCCGTCGTCGAGTTCCAGCCACACTTCTCCCGACAGGATAACCACGTAGTCCACGGTGTCGGTGGTATGCATACCGTGAGCGTCTTTTTCGTGGGCATGACCCAGGCCCGGCACTTTGGTCTTGTACTCCGCACGTAAAGTTTGTGGGTCGGCATTACGCGCTTGATCCCGCACGCCTGGCCAGGTCGCAAAGATGAAACGTGTGCCCGGCGTTGCGGGCAGATAATCATGCACTGTCAACGACGGATCGCCATCGACCGGTATTTGCGGTGTACCACTGGTTGCCCACAGGGTCTGCAATTCCCAACCCGGGCGACCGTCGAGGGTGATGCGGTTGGGCGCCTGAGCATCTTCGATGACAACCGATTTACCCCGGCTGTCGTGGCCGGTGACGATGCGTCGCATGGTGATCCCCCTTTTTGGTCGAATGAAGCAGGCGCGTGTTGCGCCCCGTGATTCTACGGAGCTGTGCGGCACAGGTGTTGTCCTGCGCGAGCTTGCGTGGAGATGGTTTCGCGACTAGATTAACTCGGACTCAATTCATCCTAGTTAAACCCCATGGCGCTCTACAGCACCGGCGTTGAATACGGCTTGCATTGCCTACTCTTACTCTGTGCACCACAAGTGCATGCCAGCAGTCAGGATCTGGCCGAATTCCAGGGCATTTCGCCGGCTTATCTCGCCAAGCTTTTTGCCGCCCTGAAACGCGCCGGCCTGGTACACGCCCTGGAGGGTGCCGGCGGCGGTTATTGCCTTGCACGCCCGGCTGCCGAGATCTCCGTACTCGACGTCGTGCAAGCCCTCGAAGGCCACAAGCCCTTGTTTCAGTGCAATGAAATCCGCGGCAAATGCGCCGTATTCGGCGGCCGCCCGCCGGCCTGGGCAAACAAGGGGCTGTGCAGCATCCACGCCGTGATGGTGCAGGCCGAGAATGAAATGAAACAGGTACTCGCCAGCCACAGCCTGGCCGACCTGGCCGCGCGGCTCGAGCACAAAGCGCCCAAGGCCTTTCCCGGCGAAGTTGCGGCCTGGTTCACGGCCCGCAAGTCCAGCCGCTCGCGCACCATCACCAGCAACATTAATCGAGGACCGAACTAATGCCTGAACTTGTGATTCTTGGCGCCGGATTTGCCGGTATGTGGGCGGCACTGGTGGCAGCACGCGAAACGGCGACGAACAATGCCCAACTCGCCATTAC
>JANOXY010000579.1:0-16302 GCA_031418675.1 Pseudomonadota bacterium | reverse complement strand
ACAACCTCAGAATTCTTTCCGGCAACGGCGCGGGTGCGACGGAGATCGACGGTGGCCCGCGCAGTGGCGGGCGTAAAAACCAGTCCGCTCGTTTGGGATCTGGCGGCTCGGTGAGGACAGCAACAACGAGGATTTGAGTTCGCGTCAGAACCAAGACAGCGACGCAAAGCAACAAGGGCAAATCCAACAGTGATTTGACAGCGGGTGCTTGCACAGCAAGCAGCTCGATATTCTCGTTCCCGTCCAGGTGGATCTGCGACAAGGGATGGGGGTCGAAATGATCACCATCATCGTGGTCGCTCGTGGGGAAATCAGCTGCGATGGGTTGGTCGATATCCAGTTCGTGGCCGTGACCGTGCTCACGGTCTGAGTCCATCTCAGCCCAAGCGTGCAGTGTTTGTCCGCCGTCCTGTGCGCCGACATGACGATGCGCGTGCGCGCCCGTGATCCATGTAGCCAGCAGAGCTATACAGATCAGCGAGGCGACAGCTGGGGCTGATTGGCGGAGACGGTTCAGCATGCCGAGAAGTGTAACCGATGCACTTCTCGGTCGTGCGAATTGCAACGGGCGCGACCGCCTGATTAATTGATTAAACAGCGTCTTGGCATTCCGCTTCGGGGCTACCCTCAAGCAATCACTCCCGCTGCCCGCCACGTCGCCATCTCATCCGCACTGCAACCCACGGAAGCCAGCAACTCATCGGTATGCTGTCCCAAGGCCGGTGCTGGGCGTCGAATACCTAGCGGTTCGCCGTCAAAAATCGCCGGGGCACGGGCCTGACGCATGCGCCCACCGAGCGGATGGTCATACTCGATCACGCTGTGGTTGGCCTGCACCCGCGGATCGTCGGCCACCTCCTCCAAGCGATTGACCTTGGCACACGGCACATCGGCCTTTTCCAGTTGTGCGACCAGATCCAAGGCCGAGAAGCGCTTGGCTGCGGTTTTAAATTCCACCAGCATCTGCGCGTAATTGGCGAAGCGCAGCGTCAAAGACGTGAAACGCGGATCGTCCAGCAAATGCTCGAGCCCGAGCACGCGGCAGGCACCGGCAAATTCGCCATCGCCGACGATGATCATGGTGATAAAACCATCGGTGGTCGCCAGCAGTTCGTAAAACGACGCGATCAGCGGTTTGGGCGTAAAACCTTCGGCGCCGACGTGGCTGTTGTTCCAGAACACTTCCGGCCACAGGAAAGCGAGGCTTGCATCGAGCATCGCCAGTCCAACATGATGGCCGCGCACGGTACCGCGCGCGCGGGCAAACAGCGCGGAGGAAATTGCCTGGGCGGCGGTCAGTGCTGCGACCTTGTCGCTGGCAATGGTTTTCATAAGTACCGGATCACCACCCACACCCTGGGCCGCGGCAAATCCCGCCACGCTTTGAATGATGGGGTCATAAACACGCTGATGGGATGCCGGCCCCTTCGCACCGAAACCCGAGATCGAAACGTAGATCAAATCGGGGTTAATGCGATGCAGATCGTCGTAACCGTAACCCGCACGATCGAGTGCGCCGGGTCGCGAGTTCTGCACGAAGACATCGCTGGATTCGATTAGCTTGTACAAAGCCGGTCTTAGCGACGCATTTTTCAGATCCACCGCCATCGAACGCTTGTTGCGATTCATGTAAGCGAAATAAGCACCCATGCCACCGCGTACACCACCCACGTGGCGCGCCGGATCACCCGCACCGACGGTCTCGAAGCGGATCACGTCGGCGCCCTGATCTGCCAGCATGCCGGTGGCCATGGGCCCCGAAGCATTAGTGGTGACATCGATGATTCTTATGCCCTGCATTGGCTCCATAACGATCCCCTAGCGAGTTGTGAAAACAGACGCGGCGCGGCAGCGCCCTTACGGGGATTGTACGGGCAAGGGACGGCGACGGAAGGGCACCCGATAGAAGGTATAACGCCTGCCACGCTGACGCCGCCTGCCCGGTGACAAGCGCGATGGTCGTGGGTTTGGCACTCAGTTGTACGCTCGCTTACTATTCGACTGTGGCCACGCCGCCCACCGCTCTCTTCGCTCAGCCAGGAACAGCATGCCCCAGCTTGTATTCGACCCCACCTTGCGCGAGGTCCAACAGGATCCCTATCCCTGGTATCGACGCTTGCGCGACGAGGCGCCGGTGTATCGCATCCCGGCCCTGAATGCCTATGGGCTGTTTCGCTACGAGGACTGCAAACACACGTTTCTGCATCCCGAGACCTATTCGGCACGGGATTTTATTACCCAGGCCTTTGGTGACCTGGACCCGGTGCCCGAAACCAAATCGCTGATCGCCATGGACCCACCGGAGCACACCCCGCTGCGCAAACTTGCCGGCCAGGCTTTTTCGCCCTCGGTAACCCGCGCGCTGGAACCACGCATCAAGGCCATCGTGAACGGCCTGCTGGATGAAATCATGGCGCGCGGCTCGCGCTTCGACTTTGTCGCCGATTTTGCCGCCTATGTGCCGGTCAGCGTCACCGCCGAGCTGCTCGGTGTTGATCGCTCCCAGCGTGAGAACTTCAAGATCTGGACCGCTGATCTGCTGAACGCCGCCAATCGTGCCAGCCTGTCACCCGCCGACGTCGAACGCATACGCGTGAGCGTCGCCGAACTACGCGCTTACCTGCAGAAAACCATCGAACAACGGCGCCTGGCGCCGGGTGATGATTTCATCTCGCAGCTGGTGAAAGCTGAAGAAGGTGGTGATGTCCTGAGTTCCATCCAGGTCTTGAGCATCGCCGTACTGACCCACTTCGGTGGTTCAGAAACACCGTCGCACATGATCAGCAGTGCCTTCATCGCGTTGTGTGAAAACCCCGATGCGTTGGCCGCGCTGCGTGCGCAACCAAATTTAAGCAGCAACGTTATCGAAGAAACCTTGCGCTACTGGTCACCGGTCAACCTCGTTTTCCAGACTGCCGTCCACGACGTGCGGATCCACGACACCACCATACCGGCCGGTGCCTATGTGTTGTCCTATATCAGCTCGGGCAATCGCGATGAACGACGTTTTGATGCGCCCGATCACTTCGACATCCACCGCGACGCCCATCATCATCTGTCCTTCGCCCATGGACCGCACTATTGCCCGGGTGCAGCCTTGGGCAAACGCATGGGCGCCATCGCGTTGGAAGCGGTGATGGAACGCATGCCGCGCCTGCAGCGCTTGAGTACTGACACCGAGTGGCTGGCGTCGTTGTGGGTGCGTGGCGCACGTACCCTGCCAGTCAGCTATTGAGCCCCCGTTTTCAGCACGAGCAATGACCATGACCGTACAAGATCTCCCCAGCCTGCTCATCCATGGTGGCACCGTCGTTGATGGTCTGGGCAATGCACCCTATCGCGCCGATGTGCTGGTGGCCGGCGAGCGCATCGTGGCGATTGAAGACGGCTTGCACGCCCGCACTGCGCCAACCGTGCCGCGTATCGATGCCAGCGGCTTGAGTGTCATGCCCGGGCTTATCGATGCCCATTGCCATATCAGCTTCGACGAGCCGAATTCCAACGACGAATTATTTTTCCATCGTCGCGAAGGACTGGCGGCGATCATCGCCGCCGCCAATGTCGGCAAACTGTTGGCTGCCGGTGTCACGGGGTTTTTTGACGCCGATTCTTTGTGGGAAATAGGTGTTGATCTGCGCGATGCCATCGAAGCTGGCATTGTGCGCGGACCACGCATGCGCACCGGTGGCAATGCCTTGCTGACCTCCGTGGGTGGTACCGCCGGACGCCTCATTCCCGACGAAGGCCGTCGCGGTTATGGCATGGTGGTACATGGTCACGACGACATCGTGCGCGAGGTGCGGCGTCAGATAAAAATCGGCGTGGACTGGATCAAGGTCCACGTGACCGGCCTCACACCGCGGCAGAAAACCCCCGGCGAAGTGCAGGTCTGGAGCTTGGATGAGATGAAGCTGGTGTGCGATACCGCCCACGAACTGGGCACCCCGGTGGTCGGCCATTGCCGTGGCGCTTCCAGCACCCGCGATGCGGCGCTGGCCGGCTTCGACATGATTTTGCATGCCACCTACATGGACGAAGAAGCCTTGGCGGTGGTGGTCGATAAATGTGTACCGATCGTGCCGACCTTCACCTTCCAGGCCAACCTCGCCGACTACGGTGCGGCGGTCGGTGCCTCGGAAGGCATACGCAAGCTGTTCCAGAAAGAGATTACGGAAAGCGCAGTGATGTTGAAGCGCGCCTATGACGCCGGTGTGCCGCTGTTATGTGGCACCGAGTCCGGCTTTTCCATCACACCCTATGGTGATTGGCATTACCGCGAACTCGAAGTGTTTGTGAACGATCTGGGTTTGACACCGCTGCAGGCGATCAAAGCCGCCACCAGCGCCAATGCTTTTGCCCTGGGCCTCACGGGTCAGACCGGTGCGATTGAAAACGGGCGACTGGCCGACATCATCGTGGTGGATGGTGATGTGAGCCGGGATGTCACGCTGCTCGGTGATCGCTCGCGCATGCGCCACGTGGTGCTCAACGGTGAGCTGCTCGACTTGCCCACCATTCCACCGCGCCGCGACCCACCGGGCTGGCGTGCGCCCCACTACGGCACCCGCATCCTGCGCCGCGAGGTTGTCGATCAACTCGATAACAACACTGCATCCCCGCATAGGCACTGAACATGAGTCTCGCCAACGCAGAAAGCATCGACGTACACGCCCACGCCGTACTCGAACAAACCATGGGTGCTGCCGGCGCCTATGGCCCGGAACTGGGCTACGAAGAAAAGCCCCGCTTTCGTGTTGGCAGCTACGAGCTGCACGGGGTGCGCTACCGTGGCAGTGCATTCATGGATATCGATTTGAGACTCGCAGCAATGGATCGCGCCGGGCTCGACTACCAGCTGCTGTCGCCCAATCCGCTGACTTATTTTCATTTTATTGAAGCAGCCCAGGCGCGCAACTTCTGTCGCATTCACAACGACGCCCTGGCCGCCGCGATAACCGGCAAGCACGAGCGTTTGGCAGCCTGCGCCGCGATCCCCATGCAGGACCTCGGTTTTGCGATTGAAGAAACCCAGCGCGCAGTGCGCGAGCTGGGCATGGTCGGCCCCTACATCGGCACCGATTTTGGCCGGCCGCTCGACGACCCGGCGCTGGATCCATTTTATGAAGCGCTGGTCGCCCTCGACGTGCCCTTGTTCATTCATCCGGCACCGGCCGGCATCGACGGGCCGGCGGGTGATCCGAATCTCAAACGGTTTGATCTCGACATCATCATCGGATTCGCCGCCCAGGAAACCATCGCCGTGTCGACCTTGATCTATGGCGGGGTACTGGAGCGGCATCCCAAACTCGATGTGTGTGTGAGTCACGGCGGGGGCGCAACGGGTTATTTGTTCGGACGCATGGCCAGCGCCGCGCGCAAGCGTCCCTGGGCAAGCGAGGCTCTGCGTGCGGATGGCGCCTTTGAAGCGCTGTTGCATCGTCTGTGGTTCGACATTCATGTGCATTCGGCAGAATCCGTGGCTTTGCTGCGTTCACGGGTCAATACCGAGCGCCTGTTATTCGGCACCAATTTCGCGGGCTGGGATCAGCAGCCCGGTGATATCCGTGCCGAAGCCCGCCCCTATGCACACAATGCGCGCCGTCTGTTGCGCGCCTGAGCCCCCATTAACACCCCAGAGAAATTCCATGAGCGAACTTGAACAATTAAAAGCCAGCATCGACAGGCTGGAATCACGCTTTGCGATAAGCGAACTGGTGACCGCCTATGCCGTGGCCTGTGACGAGCACGATATGCCGCGCCTGACCGGCCTGTTCACCGCCGATGCGGTGTTCGATTCACCCAGCGGTGCGATGATGGCCAGCGGTCGCGCGGCTATCGAAACGATGTTCATTGAGCTGTTCAAGGTGCGCGGCCCGGCCTTCCACTGGACCCACGATCACACCGTCAGCTTCGATGAGAGTGATAAAAATCGCGCCACCGGTCTGGTACTCAGTCATGCCGAAACTTGTCCTGCCGAAGTGGTGAGCCTGGCGGCGATGCGCTACAACGATGAATACCGTCGCGAAAATGGCCGCTGGCTTTTTGCCCATCGAACTATCAACTTCCTCTACTACGTGCCCGTCACTGAATTCCACAGTGCCTTAAAAGATAAAAATCGTTTGAGCATACGCGGCCAACGCATGCCGGCCGATTATCCCGAGTCGCTGGCCTGTTGGCAGGACTTTCACGCGCGCTACGTTGCAGCGGGTAAATAAACAGGCCACCGCCATGAATCGACACGATCAAATGCTGGGTCTCACCCGGCGCGCCTTAAAGCACTTCCGCGATGGCACCACCGATCAAGCCGAAGCGGTAATGCCGATGCCGGTGGAAGCTTATATCGACGAAACGCGCTATCAGCGCGAAGTGGAGAGGGTTTTTAAACATCTGCCGCAGGCTTTAGCGCTGAGTATCGAGATCCCCCGTGCCGGCGACTACCGTGCCATGCAGATCCTGGATGTGCCGGTGCTGGTGGTGCGCGGCAAAGACGGCAAGGCGCGCGCCTTTCTCAATGCCTGTCGCCATCGCGGTGCAAAAATCTGCCCGCACGGCAGCGGTAATGCGCGGGTATTTACCTGTCCTTATCACGCCTGGGCCTATAACGACCAAGGTGCCCTGGTCAGTCGCTATGCGGCCGAGACCTTCGGTGATGTGGATCACGCCACCCTGGGCTTGACCGAACTCGACTGCGCTGAACGCGCTGGCCTGGTCTACGTCAAACTCACGCCTGGCGAAGCACTGGACATCGATGCCTGGTTAGGTGACTTCGCTGCCGAATTGGATCATCTGCAGCTGGCGAGCTGGAGCATTTACGAGCAGCGCGAACTGGAAGGTCCGGGTTGGAAGGTCGCCCTCGATGGTTATCTAGAGGCTTACCACCACAATTCTTTGCACGGTAAAACGGTGGGCAAGATGACGGTCGGCAATCTTCTGGTGCTCGACACCTATGGGCCCCATCAACGGCTGACCTTCGGGCGCAAATCGTTAAGCGAATTGCTCGACAAGCCGGAAAGTGAATGGGAGGTCGATAAACATATTCGCCTCATCCATAACTGTTTCCCCAATCTGTCGGTATCCGGCATTCTTGGTGATCATTGTCTGGTCAGCCAGGTTTTTCCTGGTCCCACGCCCACCAGTACGCTCACCCGCCAGACCGTACTGGTGGCAACACCACCGGTCACAGCGGAACAGCGCGCAGCCTCGGAATTATTCAGTTCCATGGTCTTGCAGGCGGTACGCGACGAAGACTATGCCGTCGGCCGCACTATCCAGGACGGTCTCAAATCCGGCGCCAATCGTGAGTTCCTGTACGGCCGCAACGAACCGGCGGTGCAGAACTATCACCGCACCGTTGCGCGCTTGATGAGCGGCGCGGCGCGTTAAAACACGTGCCGACATAACAATCCTAAGCCTGCGGAGTAGTAGCGCCCATGAGCACGTCCAAGTCCGGCGATTTTGAATTTCTGAAAGACGAGTTTGATATCGATCACCCGCTGTTCGCCTCGCGCTTCGAAGACGCGCTTGATCATCTGGTCGCCCAATGCCCGGTGGCCCACAGCTCGGTCGGGCCCGGTTATCGGGTCTTCAATCGTTACCGCGACGTACGGCGTTGCGCCCAGGATTGGCGCACTTTCAGCAGTGCCGATGGCTGGATGCTCGATCCACCGGAAGGCAATATTCATATCCTGCCCGAAGATCTTGATCCGCCCTATCACACCGAATGGCGGCGTGTATTAAACCCTTATTTCACGGCCGCAGCGGTTGCCGCGCTTGAGGGACCGGCGCGAGCCTACGCCGCTGAACTGGTTGAAACTTTTGCCGCGCGTGGTGCCTGCGAATACGTCGCCGACTTCGCCGCGCAGCTGCCGGGCCTGGTGTTGTTCAAACACATTCTGCCGGTGCCCATCGAAGAGTTGCCGACCCTGTTCAAGGACATCGACATCTACTCCTTCGGCCCGTTGGCCGATCGCACCGCGGCCTTCGGGCGCGTGTATGCCTATCTGCAGAAATTTCTTGAAGATCGCGCCAAACAGCCACCACGCAATGACATTGTTGATGTCATCCTGGCCGGCGTGGAACGCGATGGTGAACCTTGCCCGTGGGACGACAAAGTACACGTCACCCTGGACGTCGTTTTTGGTGGCCTCGCCACCACCACCCACGCCATGTCAGGTGCCATTTTTGCGCTGGCCAATGATGCTTCGATACGCGCGGGTTTACGTCAGGATCCGAGTCGCATGGATACGGCCGTCGAAGAAACCGTGCGCCTGTACGCGCCGGTGGTGGCGGTGGGCCGCAGCGTACGCGAAGCGACCGAGGTGTGTGGCGAGAAGCTGGAGGTGGGTGATCGCATCGCGCTCAACTACGCTGCAGCCTCACGTGATCCGGAAGTGTGTACACGCCCCGAGCGTTTTGACATCCAGCGGCCTGAAGTGGTGCACACCGCCTTCGGCGTCGGCCCCCACCGTTGTCTGGGTGAGCATCTCGCGCGTCTTGAGATCCGCGTTGCCATCGAAGAATTCGTGAAACGCATTCCGAATTTCGAAGTAGCGCCGGACATGGTGCCGGTTTATGAGAGCGGACAGTTACGCACCATGAAGACCCTGCATCTGCGCTGGCCGGCCTGACAGCGCTAGCCATTCCCCGCGCGGGCTATACTCAGGCCACCTGCGGAGAATGTTGTGATGGGCAAGCTGACAATCAATCAACGTGAATTCGACATTCAGGCCGATGACGACACCCCCTTGTTATGGGTGTTACGCGACGAGCTGGGACTGACCGGCACCAAATACGGCTGCGGCAAGGCCCTGTGCGGCGCCTGTACCGTGCTGGTTGATGGCAAGCCGCAACGTGCCTGTGTCACACCCGTGTCGGCGCTCGCCAAACAATCCATTACAACCATCGAAGGCGCGCAATCTAAAGTTGCGCAAGCCGTGATCAACGCCTGGCTGGAACTCGATGTTGCACAGTGTGGTTATTGCCAGTCGGGCCAGATCCTGGCGGCTGCCGCGCTGCTGGAGACCCACGCCCAACCTAGTGATGCCCAGATCAACGAGGCCATGGATGGCAATCTGTGTCGCTGCGCCACCTACGTGCGCATTCGTGCCGCCATTCATCGCGCCGCGGAGAAACTGACATGAGCAGCGCAGTCAACAAACTTTCCCGCCGAGATTTTCTCAAAGCCGGTCTGGCCGTCAGTAGCGGACTCACCCTGGGTTTGCGACTTGGTTCTGTACCGGCCGATGAAGCCGCACCCTTCATGCCCAATGCCTTCGTGCGCATCGGCGCGGACAACAGCGTCACCATCATCGCCAAACATGTTGAGATGGGGCAAGGCATTCATACGGGTCTGGCGACCCTGCTCGCCGAAGAGCTCGACGCCGACTGGGCGCAGATCCGTGTCGAAGCCGCACCGGCGGACAGCAGTCGTTATAACAATCTCAACTGGGGCGGCAATCAAGGCACGGGCGGTAGCTCATCGATCAATAACGCGTGGTTGCAAATGCGCGAAGCGGGCGCTGCGGCACGCGCGATGCTGGTGGCGGCAGCCGCTGCGCAATGGCAGGTCGCGGCGAGTGACATAAGCGTCAGCAAGGGTCAGTTGCGACACGCAGCCAGCGGACGCGAAGGCAGCTTTGGCGATTTCTGCGCGGCGGCGGCGCGCCTGCCCGTGCCCGGTGCAGTCAAACTCAAAGATCCGCAAGAGTTCGTTTACATCGGTCACCCGCTGGCGCGCACCGATGCTGTGGCCAAAACCCACGGTCAGGCGCTCTACACCATCGACCTGCACCTGCCGGGCATGCGCACCGCGGTGATGCTGCATCCGCCGCGCATTGGCGCTGTACCTGCAACGGTAGATGACAAGGCAGCACGCGCCATCAAGGGTGTGCACGCCGTCATACGTCTGGATCAAGGCGTCGCGGTGGTGGCCGAGAATTTCTGGGCGGCAAAACGCGGCCGCGATGCACTCAAGGTCGACTGGGATGAATCTCGCGCCATCACCCTCGACAGTGAAGACCAACGCACCCAATACCGCGAACTCGCCAGCCGTACCGGCCATAGCCTGCGTGCCGACGGTGATGTCGCCGCTGCCTTGACAACATCCCACAAGCGTGTGGAAGCGGTGTACGAACTGCCCTATCTCGCCCACGCCACCTTGGAGCCGATGAATTGCATCGTGCAGATCAGTCAGGGCGGTTGCGAGCTGTGGTATGGCGCGCAAGCCATGACCAGCGATCAGAACCATGTGGCACGCCTGCTCGGTCTTACGCCGGCCAAGGTGAAGATCAATCAGTTGTTTGCCGGTGGCTCCTTCGGTCGTCGCGCCGATCTGCAGGCCGACTATGTTTTGGAAACGGTGCGTATCGCCCAGGCCCTGGGCGACGGTCAGCCACTCAAGCTGTTATGGACCCGCGAGGACGACATGCGCGGTGGTCGTTATCGACCCGCAGCCACCCATGCCCTGCACGGCGCGGTGAATGCACAAGGCGAGGTGCAGGCCTGGCAGCAGCGCATCGTCTGTCAGGCACTGCGCGGTGGTGGTGTACCGAAGAACGGCAAAGTAGATAAAACCCTGCACGAAGGTGCTTCGGACCTGCCCTATCGCATCGGCAATCTGGCCGTTGACGTGCACATTCCCGAACCGGGTGTGCCGGTGCTGTGGTGGCGCTCGGTTGGCCATACCCATACGGCGTTCGCGGTTGAAAGCTTCATCGACGAATTGGCCCATGCGGCGGGACGCGATCCGCTGGAACTGCGGCGTAGCCTGTTACGTGACGATCCACGCCGCCTGGCGGTGTTGGAGTTGGCAGCTGCCGCAGGTGACTGGGGCAAGCCGCTGGCCAAGGGCCACGGACGTGGTATTGCCGTGCATCGATCCTTTGGCACCTGGGTCGCCGAAGTGGTCGAGGTCAGCATGGGTGAGGACGAACGCTTTAGCGTTGAACGGGTGACAGTCGCAGTGGACTGTGGCCTGGCCGTCAATCCTGATGTGGTGCGCGCACAGATGGAAGGCGGTGTGGGTTATGCGCTGTCGGCAGCACTCGCAGGCGAGATCACGTTCAAAAACGGTGCCGTGGTGCAGGACAATTTTGACAGCTATCCGGTACTACGTCTGTCGCAGATGCCACGCATTGATGTACATATCGTGCCGTCTGCAGAAGCACCCAGCGGCGTCGGCGAACCGGGTGTGCCGCCCTTGGCACCGGCGCTGGCCAATGCCCTGTTTGCTGCGAGCGGCAAACGTTGGCGGCGCCTGCCGTTCAAGACGTCAACTGCGGTCTGAAGCTGCGCGCCGGACTTCAAAAACGACGGTGATTGTTGCGAGTGAAGCTGGTAGCAAGATGTCGCAAGCGCCGGCGCGAAAGTGATTTGCCGTTGCTTAGATCGTAATAGATGCCTCTCCCAGGCACTGGGTGGCGCCAAGGTGCACCCCAAGCGGTGCACTGAACCTTGAAAATCACCCCACTTGGCACACCGGCCGTTGCGCGCCGCTACACACGCGGCCCCATGATCTGGGCGCTGGGTTGGGCGCAGGTGGTGTCGTGGGGCACGCTTTATTACGGCTTCCCTTTGTTCGTGCTGCCGATGCAGCAGGAATTCGGCTGGTCACTGACCTTGATGAACGGCGCGCTTAGCGCGGGACTGCTCATCTCAGGGTTATGCACCTATGGGGTCGGTGCCTGGATCGACCGCCGCGGCGGACGCGGTCTCATGACCCTGGGCTCAGCCGCCACCGCCGTGTTGCTGGTGCTGTGGTCGCAGGTACACAGCATTGCGATGTTGTATGGCGTGTGGCTGCTGCTGGGGATGTGCTTGTCGGCGACTCTCTACGAACCGGCCTTTATCGTTATCGGCCGTCATTTTGGCGGCGATGCCCGGCGCGCAATCACGAGCCTGACCCTGATCGCGGGTTTTGCCAGTACGGTGTGCATACCGCTGATTGAAACCCTGCTCAAGCATTGGCCCTGGCGCACGGTACTGCTGGTGCTGGCGACCATGCATCTCGTGGTCTGTGTGCCCGTGCACTGGTTGTTTGTGCCACCTCAATCTGCGGCCCTCGCCCATAGCCCAGCGTCCGCCGACGAGCAAACCGAAGCACGCGCCGCCATGGGACAACGCCTGCGCGACCCCGTTCTGTGGGGCATAGTGCTGTGGTTCACGGCCTACTCTGCAACCGGTGCCGGGTTGGTGTTCCAGCTCGTGCCATCACAAAAGGCCTTAGGGGTTTCGAGTACAAGCTTGCTCATGGCTATCGCGCTCATTGGTCCCAGTCAGGTGGCGGGACGCTTGCTGATGATGACCTTGGGCAAGCGGCTGGATGTGCGCCTGTTGGGTGCGCTGACTACCAGCCTCGTGCCCCTGTCGATTCTGGTGCTGATCCTGGGGCCGCCCACTTTGCCCAGCTTGGCGCTGTTTGCGTGTTTATTCGGCATCGCCAACGGCGTGACCACCATTCTGCGTGGTATCGCGCCGGGGGAATGGCTGGGTCCACAACATCTGGGGCGAACCATGGGTTTGATCGGCGCGCCGATGCTGGTCGTGACCGCCTTGGCGCCGCTGGTCACAGCAGCCGTGTGGAGCACGACTGGCAGCGTGCACGTCATGCAGTGGGTGGTATTCGCAGTGGCCGTGCTTGGCGCACTGGGTTTTTGGTTTGCCGCGATCAGAGTGCGCCGCGCGAACCCTGACTGAAACACCCTTGATTCAGCGTGCCGCAGCCGGCGCGGCACGATTGATGAGCGCCACACCAACCGCCGTCAGAACGATGCCAACCACCTGCACCGCCAGCAAGCGCTCATCGAACAACAGCCAGGCCTGCAAGGCGGTGACCGGCGGCACCAGATAAAACAAGCTCGCAACACGCGCGGCGGCACCGCGTTGGATCAGATACCACAGCACACCGATCGCGCCCAGCGACAGCACCACACACAACCAGGCCAAGGCGAACACAAAGGACGGTGTCCATGAGATGGGCTCATGCTCAAAAACCAGCGCCAACAATCCACAAGGCAACAAAGCGGCAGTGAACTGCACCAGCGAGCCGCGCCACAGATCAACATTTACCACGTGGCGCTTCTGATAAAGCGTGCCCAGTGTGATACCGAGCAGGCCTACAACTGCGCAAGCAACCGCGGGCAAGGGCAGCTCACCGCGCACAAACGATTTCGACAGCACTAGAACCAAGCCGGCAAAACCGAGCACAAAACCCACCCACTGGCGCAGGCTCAAACGATCACCGAACAAAGGGCCGACCACGGCTGCCGTCATCAAGGGCTGCGTGCCAACGATCAACGCCGCCAGCCCGGCGTTCAGACCACCATGTATCGCGCTGAACACACCACCGAGATAGGTGCTGTGTATGAGCACACCACTGACAACGAGGTGCCCAACCATGCGCGGCTCACGCGGCCACGGCCCATGGCGCCAGCGCACAACTATCGCCAGCATCGCGATGACAATCACAAAACGGATCGAGAGGAAACTCATGGGCTCGGCGTAGGGCAAGCCGTAACGCGCACCGATAAAACCCGTTGACCACAGGAATACAAACAGGGCGGGGGCGAGCGCCGCAAAACTGAGCGCGCGTGTCACGCGGCGCGCATCAGGCGGAAGTTGCGACGCTCTACGCGCAGTGGGAGTGGAATATCGAGCAAATCTTCCGCGCCGCAGGTGGCGAGCATGGCTCGAACTGCAGCGCGCTCAGCTTGTGGTGTTGCAGCCCACGCGTCCTGCACACGTTGCAGCATCCATTGGTTAAAGGGGAAAACCGCGCGGGCGACTTCCACCTGCTGTGCGGTGTTGCGACCGAGCGTGGCCTGCTGGGCCCCACAATGACGTGGCAGCCAGGCATCGAGAGGATGCTCGCGCAAAAACAATTGCACGGCTTGGGTTTCAGCAATCACGATAGGTACAAAGTCGCGACACAGCAGTCGTAATACTGGTAGCAGACTGTCGGGTGGCGTGGCGAGATCCGTGAGCGGGGTCGCATCGTTTGCGCCCGCACGCAGACGATCTATCCACGCCACCACCCGTGGCGCATGGGCGCGCATGATGAGACCTGAGGCCGGGTCGCGCAAAAGATGGGCATACATCGGCCCATAAAACGCGAAGTCGCCCAAGGTCGGCGCGCCGCCTAACAGATAAGGATGTTGGTCGAAATGGCTATCGAGTTCATGCAGAAACGCGAGATAGTCCTGCTCGATGCTTGCATAACTGGAAGGCACCACACCCAAGGGCGCCAGCCAGGCTTGAAACTGCTTGGCGATTTTTGCCCCGATTCGTAGCTGTTCAGCCCTGGGATAGTCGGGGTCGTTGTTGTAGCCCATCTCCGCAACGGCGAAGTCGTAGTTGTATATCCAACGGTAATACATGGCCGGCATCTTCAGCCATTCGTCACCCACAAACTCCAGCAGGAAGGACAACACCTGACCCGCTGCATCGTGTGGCAGAACCGGGCGCTGCGGGTGCCGCGCTTCCAACAGGTCGATCATGTCGGACGTATCCTGCACGGTCTCATCATCGGGCGTGACCAGCACCGGCACCACCGGCCACCCGACACGGGGCAGGATCTGCTCGGCATAAATACGACGCGAAGCCTGATGTTCGACAAAGGGCAGTTGCTTGTAGACCAGACAGGCGCGGATCTTAGCCGCGTAGTAAGACGCCTCTACGCCATAGAGCAGGTAGGGTGGCATCGTGTCGACGACTAAAGCGTCAATACTGTGCGTGCCACCGGCCGTTCGCGATAACACGCATCCCAGCGTGTGACAGCGTCCCTGCCATCCAGCACGGGCAGCTTGGCAAAACGCGCGAACTGCAATGTGGCTGCCAAGGTACAGTCGCCGACGCTGGGCGCGTCGCCACACAGAAACGCGCGACCGTCGGACAAGATCCCATTGAGATAATCGAGCGCTGCGGGCCAGCGCGGTGCAGCCCATTGTGCGACGTGTTCGTTGGGCGTGAGACCGAGGGGTGAGTTGCTTGCGTGGATATAGGTGGCCAGGGGATTCAGCAGGCGCTGTTCTACGATGCGTTCCACTTCGCGCGCGCGCGCCATTTCACGCGGCGTTGTGCCCCACATGAGCGGCTGCGGAAACATGGCTTCAAGGTAATCGATGATGGCCAGCGACTCGACGATGGTCGAACCATCGTCGAGCTCCAACACTGGCAGACTACCAAAGGGATTACGCGCCCGATGTTCCGGTGTGTTCTGTTCACCCTTAGGCAGCTTGACCACCACCTCTTCCAACTCAATGCCGGCGCCGCCGGCATTTTTTTCGGCGATATACAGCCGCACCCTGGTCGGGTTGGGCGCGACCTGGAACCAATAGAGCTTCACGCCGAATCGCGACCAAGTGCAATTTTAAGCAGTGGCGCGTGCTTTGCTCTTGGCTTTGGGTTTAGCCGCAGCTTTGGCTTTAACCGGCGCCTTGGCTTTGAGCTTGGCCTTGTAGCCGTCTTCCATGCGGCGTAACTCTTCCCAGCTTAGGTAAGACGTAAAGCCGCGCTCTTCATCGAAGAACAGCACCGCACCGTTGCTGATAAAAAGGTATTCCGTATCTTCCAGCGCCGTGGTCGCGCCGTGCAGCATGCCGTTGGGTTCGTAGATATAGTCACCGGCGTTCAGCACACCGTCGCGAACCTGCAGCTTGCCACTCAGAATGAAGGTGTGGGAGGCCGACAGATGTTTGTGTTGAGGGGCGACAAAACCCTTTTTCCACTTCAACAGCACCGCCCAGCCGCCGGTCTCGGAGCCGGTCCACAAAATTTTGACGAAGGAGCGTTCGGGATCGAAGGGTTGTGGCATCCATTCGGTTTTGCTGGCTTGCACCAGCGTATCCATGAGTTCGGAGTTGAGCGGTTTGATCTGCTGCGGAAGTGCCATGAGTGTTCCCCTATACCAATAGATAGTCGAATTACCGCCGGTCCCGCGTAGCGAATCTCTGCGCGGTTATCTGGGAGCGTGGTCGTGGTCGGCGGCGTGCCACGACACTTGAAACTATTTGCCCTGCTCGTCCATCAGTTTGCGCTGGGCGGCATCCTGATCGTCGATCATCTGATTAACGCTGTTGGCCTTGTCCAGCGGCGCCTTAACCTCGGTGGTGAGGTTGTTGGTGCCATCCGGCGGATGATCGTTCTCAAAGCACGCGCTGAGCAGCAGGCTCAGGCAGATGAGTAACAACAGCTTCCTAAAAATCATGCGGCGATCCCCCTAGAAAAGACACCTGCGATGAGCCTAACACGATTTTTACGCGCTTCGATGGCTGCACTCGTCGGTCCGACTGTAGGTCCGAATTTATT
>JANOXY010000578.1:0-11693 GCA_031418675.1 Pseudomonadota bacterium | reverse complement strand
GCCATCGCCCATATCCTCGGTGCGCTGGACGATAAGATCGAACTCAACCGCCGCCGCAACCAGACCCTAGAGGCCATGGCCTGCGCTCTGTTCGAGGACTGGTTCGTCGACTTCGGTCCCGTCCGCGCCAAGATGGAAGGCCGCGAACCCTACCTCCCCACCAACCTCTGGCAACTCTTCCCTGATCGGCTTGATGATGTGGGGAAGCCGGAGGGATGGCTACAGCAACGTGTCGGAGATATTGGTTCAATAGTTTGTGGCAAAACACCGCCCACAAAAGAGCCGCAATATTACGGGGGTGATGTCCCTTTTATCACCATCCCAGAAATGCACGGGAATATTTTTGCGCCACATATAGAAAGGCGGCTATCTCATTTGGGCGCGAACTCCCAAGCCAATAAGATGCTCCCGCCAGGATCTATTTGCGTGAGCTGCATCGCGACATTGGGTCTTGTCGTTATCACAACCGAACCGTCGCAAACCAACCAACAAATCAACAGCGTCATTCCCGCTCAAAGGAACGAAACCTATTACTGGTACTGGGTGCTGCGAAATTTAGGAAGCGAAATCAAAGATGGAGGAAGCGGCGGCTCTGTTTTGGGAAATTTAAGTACGGGTCGATTCTCCGAACTTAAGGTCAATGGCAGTACTCGTATACTTCGCCTGCATTACAATTCGAAGGTAGAGAGCATGTTTGCGAAAATTCTTGCGAACGAGCGCGAATCGCGATCACTGTCCCAACTCCGAGACACCCTCCTGCCCAAGCTGATCTCCGGCGAAATTCGCATCGCCGATGCCGAACAATTTCTGGAGAAATCGACATGAGCGAAGTTCTTCCTCCGCCGCGCATCGAGCGTCTGCATGTGCGCAATTACCGCGCACTGAAGGACATCACGCTGGAAGGCATGACGCCACTGACGGTGCTGTTGGGTCCGAACGGCAGCGGCAAATCGACTGTCTTTGATGTCTTCGCCTTTCTTTCCGAATGCTTCGCTGAGGGATTGCGCAAGGCGTGGGACCGCCGTGGCCGCTTCAAGGAGCTGCGCAGCCGAGATCAGGAGGGCTCCATCGTTATCGAGCTCCAGTACCGTGAACAGCCGAAGTCTCCATTGATTACGTATCACCTGGAAATTGAGGAACAGGCCAAGGGGCCGATGGTAAAAAGAGAGTTTTTGCGCTGGAAGCGCGGGCACCCCGCAGCACCGTTCCACTTCCTTGATTATCAGTACGGGCAGGGCAAGGTGGTCACCGGGGAAGCTCCGGAGTCGAGCGATACTCGCGTCGAGAAGCCCCTTTCCGGCCCTGACGTGTTAGCGGTCAATACCTTGGGTACTCTGGCTGAGAATCCGCGCGTCATCGCCCTGCGTAGTTTCATCACTGGCTGGCACCTATCCTATCTCTCGGCCGACGCTGCACGCGGCAACTCCGAGGCAGGTGCGGAGGAACGCCTGTCGCCGACCGGGAACAACCTCCCTAATGTCATCCAGTATCTGCGCGATCAACACCCGCAACGACTAGAACAAATTTTCGAAACCCTGCGCCGACGCATCCCGCGCATCGAGAAGGTGGAGGCAGAGGTATTGCAGGACAGTCGCCTGCTGTTGCTCGTCAAGGATGCGCCCTTTAGCACGCCAGTCCTGTCGCGCTTCGTTTCGGATGGGACTCTCAAAATGTTGGCGTATCTGACGGTTCTCTATGACCCGGACCCTGCCCGGCTGATCGGGATCGAGGAGCCAGAGAACTATCTGCACCCACGACTGCTGCCGGAACTCGCCGAGGAGTGCCAACAGACCGCCGAGCGAACACAGCTGATAGTCACCACGCACTCCCCATTCTTCATCAATCCGCTACGGCCCGAGGAGGTGCGGGTGCTCTACCGCACCACCGATGGCTACACAAGAGTGCGCCGTGTAAGTGACATGCAGGGCGTGCAAGCCTTTCTCGACCAAGGCGCCAGCCTCGGTGATCTTTGGATGGAGGGCCATTTTGATGTCGGCGATCCTCTGGCGTCGGGAGACCAAGCGTGACGCAGATCGAGGTCCTGGTCGAAGAGCAGTCCGCAGAGGAGGCTTTGCGGCACCTGTTGCCCAAGATATTGCGAGGCCGAGGGCGCGCTAAAGTGATCAATTTGGGGAGCAAACATAAACTTCTGAAAGCGCTCCCATCACGTCTGGCGGCGTACAAAAAGCGAATGGAGGGTGGAGAGTCGCTCCGCGTCGCGGTATTGGTTGATCGCGATTCCGACGATTGCGCTGTGCTCAAGCGTGACCTCGAACAGATGGCCAGTCAGGCGGGCCTGTCGACCAAGACGTTTCCAGACGCGCTCGGGGAATTTGTAGTTCTGAACCGAATTGTCGTCGAGGAGTTGGAGTCCTGGTTCATTGGCGATCCGGAGGCCTTGCGCAATGCGTTTACCAGCCTGCCAGTCATTTCGCAAAAGACGGGAATCTTTCGTAACCCGGATAATGGCGGAAGCTGGGAAGCGCTGCATCGCTTCTTGAAGAAGCACGGCATATACAAGAGCAGCTTTCCCAAAATCGATGCCGCCCGTCGAATTGCACCGCACCTGGACATCTCTGCAAACAAGTCCAGAAGCTTTCAGGCTTTCGTCGCGGGCATGGAAGCAATGCTCGCATAATGGCCTCGCTCTTCGACCCCAAGCTTGAACGTGGGCGGCCGGGGCAAGGATCACAAACGCCGGGGATAACGCAGGTGAAAACGCCGGGGAAAATGCCCAAGCAGATCCTCGCGCTACTGCGCGCCAGGCAGGACTGGTCGATGCCGGACTTGGCAGTATGCCTCGGTAAATCGGTGAGCGCGGTCGCACGGGCGATATACAAACTGAGCTTGGGCGCGCGGCTCGAACGCATCGGCCCGGCCAAGGGCCGCCATTGGAAAGTGCTCGATGGCGCTGGCTCAAGGAAACCGCCCTGATGGCCTTTTTGTCCGAAGCCCAACTCGAAGCCGCCCTGCTGGCCCAGCTCTCGGGTTTGGGTTACGCCTGCGCCTCGGACGACATCATCGGCCCCGATGGCAAGCAGCCGGAACGCGACGCCTACGACGAAGTCGTGCTGAAAGCCCGACTCACCGCCGCCGTGGCCCGCCTGAATCCAACGCTACCGCATGAACCGCAAGCGGACGCCATTCGCCGCCTCACTCAATCCGAGTTACCGAGCCTGCTGGAGGAGAACCGCCGCCTGCACCGTCTGCTGACCGAAGGCGCGGACGTTGAGTACTACGCCGATGACGACACGCTGACGGCGGGCAAGGTGCGGTTGCTGGATTTCGAGCATCCCGCCAACAACGATTGGCTGGCCGTGCAGCAGTTCGTGGTGGTGGCAGGCCAGAGCAAGCGACGGCCGGACGTGGTGGTCTTCGTTAATGGACTGCCGCTGGCGGTGGTGGAGCTGAAAGCGCCGGGCAGCGAGAACGCGACCTTGGAGGGCGCGTTCAATCAATTGCAGACCTACAAGAAACAAATCCCGACGCTGTTCCGTGGTAATGCACTGTTGGTGACTTCCGATGGCCTGTCCGCGCGGGTCGGCTCGCTTACGGCTAACGCCGAACGCTTCATGCCCTGGCGCACCACCGATGGCCAACGCGTAGAGCCCAAGGGAACGCCAGAACTCGCGACACTTATCGAGGGTGTGTTTGAGCAAGGGCGCTTCCTCGACCTGCTGCGCCACTTCACCGTGTTCGGACAAGCCGACGACGGACTTATAAAGATCATCGCCGGGTACCACCAGTTTCACGCGGTCAAACGGGCAATTACCTCCACGCTGCGCGCTAGCCAGGCGACGGTGGCGGAAGCGCCGGGCACTTATCGCCTTCCCGGCACAAAGGCTCAGCCAGCGGGGGACCACAAGGCCGGCGTGATTTGGCATACGCAGGGCTCGGGCAAGAGTCTGCTGATGGCCTTCTATGCCGGCTTGCTGGTATTCGAGCCACGCATGGCCAACCCGACTTTGGTGGTGCTCACGGACCGCAACGATTTGGACGAGCAGCTCTTTGGCACCTTCGTGTTGTGCCAGGACCTCATCCGCCAGACGCCAGTACAGGCGCAAGACCGCGAGCACCTGCGCACCTTACTCAACCGCGCCTCGGGCGGCGTCATCTTCACGACATTGCAGAAGTTCTCACCCGCCACCGACGAAACCGAATTCCCGACGCTGACCGACCGCGCCAATGTCGTCGTGATCGCTGATGAGGCCCACCGCAGCCAGTACGGCTTCAAGGCCAAGGTAGCCACCAAGACCGGCGAGATTGCCTACGGCTTCGCCAAGTACATGCGCGACGCTCTGCCGAATGCCTCGTTCATTGGCTTCACCGGCACGCCCATCGAGGCCACCGACGTCAATACACCGGCGGTATTCGGCCACTACATCGACATCTATGACATCAGTCGCGCGGTGGAAGACGGCGCCACGGTGCCGATCTATTACGAATCGCGCCTTGCGCGCATTGAACTCGACGAGGATGAAAAGCCGCATATCGACGCCGAGATTGAAGCGCTGCTGGAAGACCAGGACGAAACCAGCGCCGAACGCACCAAGCAGAAATGGAGCACGGTGGAAGCGCTAGTCGGCAGCGACAAGCGACTTGCGCAGGTGGCCGCTGACCTCGTGCAGCACTTCGAGGATCGGGTAGCGGCGGTGAAAGGCAAGGCGATGGTGGTGTGCATGAGCCGGCGCATCTGCGTTGCGCTCTATGACGAAATCATCAAGCTGCGCCCCGACTGGCATAGCAGCGATGACAACGCGGGCCAACTCAAAATCGTCATGACGGGCGCGGCCAGCGATCCCGTCGAGTGGCAGCAGCATATCGGCAACAAGGCGCGCCGCGACGCGCTGGCCAAGCGCGCCCGCAAATCGCAGGACCCATTGCGCCTGGTGATTGTGCGCGACATGTGGCTGACGGGCTTCGATGCACCCAGCATGCACACCATGTACATCGACAAGCCGATGCGCGGCCATGGCCTCATGCAGGCCATCGCCCGCGTCAACCGCGTGTTCAGCGACAAGCCGGCGGGCCTCATCGTCGATTACATCGGCATCGCCCAGAACCTGAAGTCCGCGCTGGCGCAATACTCCAAGCCCGACCAGGACGAGACCGGCATCGATGAGGCTGAAGCCGTGGCGGTGCTGTTGGAGAAGTACGAAATCGTGCGCGACATGTTCCACGGTTTCGACTACCGCACGGGCTTGGGCGGCACGCCCGGCGAGCGACTGGCGATGATGGCCGGTGCCATCGAGTGGATACTCGACAAGCAACAGCAATGGGCTGCGGCGGAGAAGACTCCCGACGCCAAGAAGCAGGCGCAGCGGCGCTTCGCGGATGGTGTCCTCGCGCTCTCCAAGGCGTTTGCGCTGGCCGCGAGCTCGGACAAGGCGCGTGGCATTCGTGACGAGGTAGGTTTCTTCCAAGCGATCCGGGCAGCGCTCGTCAAGACGGCGACGGGTGCGGGAGCCACTCGACAGGATCGGGAACTGGCCATCCAGCAGATAGTCAGCCGTGCCGTGGTGTCCACTGAGATTGTGGACATCCTGGCCGCCGCCGGCATTCAAACGCCGGACATCTCCATCCTGTCCGACGAGTTCCTGCTCGAAGTGCAGCAGATGGAAAAGAAGAACCTGGGTCTTGAGGCCCTGCGCAAACTGCTCAATGACAGCATTCGTTCCCGCACCCGCAGCAACGTGGTCGAGACGCGTGCTTTCACCGAGCGACTGGAAGACGCCATTGCCCGCTATCACGCCAACGCGATCACCACTGCCGAAGTCCTTCAGGAGCTGATCAAGCTCGCACAAGACATCCGCGCCGCACGCAAGCGCGGTGAAGAACAAGGCCTGTCTGACGAAGAGATCGCCTTCTACGACGCGCTGGCAGAAAACAAATCCGCGCTGGAGGTGATGGGCGATGCAAATCTGCGGGTGATTGCCCACGAGCTGCTGGTCAGCCTGCGCGAAAACGTCGCCGTCGATTGGGCCCACCGCGAATCGGCCCGCGCCCGGCTGCGTGTGCTGGTCAAGCGTATCCTCCGCAAGTACGGTTACCCGCCCGACCTGCAGGATGCAGCAGTGCAGACTGTGCTTCAGCAGGCCGAGGTGCTTTCGGCTGCTTGGCAGACGGTCTGAAGGATTCGCAAAGGCGGTGCTCCCGGATATCCTTTTTTCTGTCAGCAGTGCTGACAGGGCAATCTTCCTACGCGAACTTCTCATGGGTGCGCCCGATGCGTATCCAGTCGAATTGGTAGCGACGCACTGCCGCGCAGCACAATCTCGGCCGGGATTCCGCAGCTACTCCGCATAGTGAATCAAGATTCGCTCTTCGTTGGATCGCCGTCCTCGGTCCTGGTGGTGCCGCTCTGAATTCGCTCTATCGTCGTCGTTGGTGTATTTCATTTCTGGTAAGTGTTTCTGTCCGTCCCGTACGCCTGAGCGCAACGAGAACTGCGGGGAACACGGGACACCACGCCCGTTTTGTGCCGAGTCTCTATCTTTTTGCCTACCGCGGCACGCGGCATTAGCGTCGATGGCCCTTCCTGTTGGAAGCCTTTCCATCGAGGTGAGCCATTGACCCGAGGCTCGGGGGTGCGTCTTGGTGACGCGTTGCTTGAGGACACCTGCGACAGCAGGTAACGACAAACCGCATTGCGCGGTAACTAGAGAATGATGCGCCAGTGAGCACGTCACTTTGGGCCGTCACTTGCGACAGTGCCCTTTAAACCCTTGCGGGCTGGGGCTTGGAGCGCGTCGTCACTACTGGCTGGCGCCGCGTAGTGACGACGCAGGTGGCGCAGGCGAAATAGTCGACGATTGGCGCAGAGCGCGACAACGCCGACTGTCGCAGACGCGATCAATAACGGTTGAGAAAAGTGTCTGACGAAGATCTCCAACCTTGCGGTCGCCGGCTTGCAGGAGATGAGGCCGGTTAGGGCACTCGCATGAGCGAGTTGAGCGATGCGGTAACGGGCATCAACCGGGCTGACTCAGCCAGCGTGAAATCTGAATGCTAGTGTTTCAGTAGTCCGGCCATGTTTGCAAGTTCATCGAGTTGCGCCAGCGGCCCTCCACGCTTTCGATCGCGCTACGTTGATTGGGATAGCGTCCATTGACGTGTCGCTGTGGTCGATATGTTCTTTAATGCCTGCCATTGAGTTTTTGAACGCCCGTAACTCTGCGCAGAATTTCAAAAATAAGGGGGCCCGCTACAGTTGCTACTCTTGCTACAGTTACCTCGAATGACCGTCGAAGTGTAGCGAGAGTAGCAACTGTAGCAGGGGCATTAGATTCGTACAGTGTGCTCGCAGCATCGCAACGTCGTGCACCGAACAGCCGGCCACGAGCGAGGCCGGGTTCATCTAACAAATCCTTAGACTGATCCTCGCAAACCTGACATCGCCGCTATTTGCGACAGCGACTCCCGCGACAGTTGCGACACAATCCGTCAGTTCGCCAAGACAAGAAGTGTCGCAGAAGTCGCAACTGTCGCTGTCGCAGACTCTCTCGAATACGAATTCGGTGGAGTTCGCGTGCCCATGAAATTTTTCGAGCCAGAAAGCTCGCCCGGTGTCGTGATATAGCGTTTTGAAGGTCCCGGCTATTTTGGCTATTCCTGCTATTCCTGGCGCCGAAACTTGCTGCTGAATAGCAGGAATAGCCAAAATAGCCAGGGTGTTAAAAAGACGCGATGCCGAAATTGGGTTGCGAACTTATCCAGCGCGTCGAGCGTCACGCCCGCAAAAAAGGTCGGTTATGTACCTTAATAACCTACTGTACGGATCTGCACGGAATGCACAGTAAGAGCATCGCCATGTGTAACTTGACTGAAAAGCGATTCAACGACGACGAAGCAGCGCGCGAATACCTCGAAGGTCTGCGGTGGCCTAATGGCGTCGTCTGCGTACATTGCGGCGGTGCAGAGCGTAGTTACCCTGTCCAGGCCCGCAAAGAGCGCAGAATCCGAGAAGGTCTCTATAAGTGCGGCGACTGCGATCAGCAATTCACCGTCACCGTCGGCACCGTCTTTGAAAGCGCTAAAGTCGCCCTGCACAAATGGGTCGCCGCTACCCATCTGATGTGCGCCAGCAAGAAGGGCATTAGCTCCAAGCAGTTTGAGCGCATGCTCGGCGCCTCTTAAAAGACCACATGGTTTGTGTCGCATCGCATCCGCGAAGCCATGCGCGAGGACTGCCCCGGCATGCTGGACGGTGGCGGCAAGGCCATTGAAGTCGATGAGACGTTCATCGGCAGCGACAAGACCATCAAGGCCAAAGGCGTCAAGAAGGGCCGTGGCCACCACCACAAGAGCAAGGTTCTTGCCTTGGTCGAGCGCGGCGGCAAGGTCCGCTCTACGCGCGTTTCTGCGGTCAATGCCGCGACCCTGAGGCCTATCCTTGATGCTCAGCTTTCAGTAGATGCCAAGGTCATGACCGACTAAGACGGTCAGTACACCATGACCAAGGAACCTAAGTTCGGCGAGGGCAAGCATGACTATGTTTCGCACGGCGTTGGCGAATACGTGCGCGGCGACATTCACACCAACACCATTGAAGGATTTTTCAGCATCTTCAAGCGCGGCATGAATGGCGTTTATCAGCACTGCTCAGAAGAGCACTTGAAGCGCCACCTCTGCGAATTTGATTTCCGCTACAACCGCCGCGAAAAGCTTGGCTTTAACGATATGGCACGCACGAAAATGGCGTTGCGCGGTATCGAAGGCAAGGGCATCACCTACAAACCAGCTAACGCGGAATAAGAAATATCTGTCTTTGCGGGCTTGCCGCAAGGTCATGGAAGCCCTGCGGCAGACGGGATACATGTGGTGGCTTGACGACAAGTACCCCAAGTGACCACAACCTATTGTGTCGCCCGCCTCCCGCGCACACCCGATGTAGGGGGGAAATATCTTGCCAAGGTCGTAAGTTACTGATATTGATCGATATTCTAGGCATTGCGCCTAGAAAACGTGCGCCAAGGGGCGGGTACCAGCCGACCCTCGGCGTCCTATAAACCCTGCTAACACAGGATCTTAAGTATGAAAGCTTATATTGTAAGTTACGACCTAAATCGTCCGGGTCAAAACTATCCCAAGTTGTGGGATGCCATCAAGTCCTATGGAACCTACTATCACATGCAAGGTTCCGTCTGGGTTATCGGCACCAACCGGACTGCGGTACAGATACGAGATCACTTAGCCACTTTCATCGATGGCTCGGATTCGCTGTCTGTCGCCCTACTGAGCGGCGAAGCAGCGTGGAACGGGAGCCTCGACTCGAAGTGGATTAAGGATGTTCTTGGCGCGCCCGTTCATGGCTAGCACCTAGCCAGTAACAGTCACGAACGGTGATTGGGACATTGAATATGCGCGCGAACTGCACGACTACGAATGCCCTGATTCGTTTCATCCTTAACCTTTAACTGAAGAGGCCCGCTTCTTGGCGGGCCTCTTCTTTTTTGATGCTGGGTTCTTCTCATGCGGCGTATTCAGCATGCGTCGCATTACTTCGTCGGGGTCGCTCGACAATTTTTCGTCGACTGGGGGCTTCTTCGTGGCCGATGACAATTTAATTCCGCCTATTACTAATCAGCAGGCCGCTCTAGTTGGCTATTTATGCGCTAAATGGGCCGAACTTGAATGGATCGCAGAACTGATATTTCTCGGGCTAATCGGCGCTAATCAGCGTTATGGCGGAGCCACTGTCCGCTATTTGCCCCCGGCTCAGCGTTTTGCGCTAATGGAGGACATTATTAAAGATAAGTATGGCGATACCTCATTGCCGTTCAAGTGCATGAAGCCCATTCTCATTCAGGCCGGAGAACTCGCGGGGGAGCGTAATACCATCATCCATTCAATATGGCGCATCGATGCAGCCGGGGCAGGGAACTATGCCGCTTTGCTTAAGCGCGGAAAATTCGAGCCAACTAACGAAACGAAATTTAGCACTCCCTATTTGCTTGAAGTTGTTGGGAAGGTCTCCGACTGCACGCAGGATTTGTTATCAAGCGCGCACGATTTGAATTTTTCATTTCCCGAACCGTAGCGAGAAAGACGGCGCGGACGATTGCAATGCGAGAACAGTCATAATCATCCAGCGCACTGAACGCCTCCTTCCCGTCTCTAGCATCTATTGCGTGATCTCTATCTCGTTGGCGCTCATTTCGGCGGGCTCGGCTTGTAAAGTACATAATCGCGAAAGGAAGGCGAGGGCTTCCGAAGAGTCCCTGCGCCCGGAAGCCGAAGCCGGCGGGAAGACGGCAGCCCTTACGCACTACGCGGCAGCTTCACCACCTCGGCGCCGGCCTTCAGCTTGTCCAGATAGTCCGCCCACTTCTGCATCATCTTGCGCCGGTCAGGCAGGTGGGCAGTGCGGTTGTACGCGCGGCCGTGCGGGTCGCGCACCGCGTGGGCCAACTGATGCTCGATAAGGTCCGGTCGAAAGCCCAGCACCTCGTCGAGGATGGTCCGAGCCATCGCGCGAAACCCGTGGCCTGTCATTTCTTCCTTGGCAATGCCGGCATTGCGCATGGCGGCCAGGATCGCATTGTCGCTCATGGGGCGGCGGCCGGAGCGTGCACTCGGAAAGACATACTGCCCGCGCCCCGTTACGGGCTGGAGGTCGCGCAGAATTTTCAGCGCCTGCCGCGACAAGGGCACGATGTGAGCTGTAGCGGTCTTGGTGACCGTATAGCGCCACTCCGCAGCGTCGAAATCGATGTTCGCCCATTGTGCCGAGCGCAGCTCGCCTGGACGGACAAATACCAAGGGGGCGAGCTTAAGTGCGCAACGTACGGTCAGCGTCCCTTGGTAGCCTTCCAGCATGCGCAAGAGTTCGCCAGCGCGTTTGGGCTCGGTGATGGCCGCGAAGTGCGCGCCCTTCACTGGCGGCAGGGCGCCACGCAGGTCGGCGGCTGGGTCGCGCGGTGCTCGCCCGGTCGAGATTGCGTAACGGAATACCTGGCCGCAGTTGCCGAGCGCGCGGTGAGCTGTCTCAAGCGCGTCGCGCTCTTCGATACGTCGCATCACTGCCAGCAGCTCGGGCGCGGTGATATCGACAATCGGACGGGACCCAAGCCAGGGAAATATGTCTCGTTCGAAAAGCCGGATCACCCGCTTGCTGTGGCTGGCCGCCCAATTGTCAGCATGCTTTGCATACCACTCCCGCGTGATGACTTCGAAGCTGTTCGCTGATTCTTCGGCGCGTGTGGCCTTGGCCGCCTTGCGATGGGCGCTCGGGTCAATGCCTGCGGAAAGTGCCTTGCGCGCATCGTCACAACGCACGCGCGCATCTTTCAAGGTGACATCGGGAAAGACGCCTAGAGAAAGGCGCTTTTCCTTGCCTTCAAAGCGATATTTGAAGCGCCACCAACGGCCGCCGCTCGGGGCGAACTCGAGGTACAGTCCGCGACCGTCGAAGAGCTTGATCGGCTTGTCGCCTGCCTTGGTGCTTTTTATCTTGACTTGCGTAAGTGACATTTTGGGGGCAACTCCTTTTGGCCCAAGCCAGTTGCCCCCAATGTTGCCCCCACTCGATTTTGGCTGTCAATAATTCTGCCTAACCCGAAATGGACGAAAAACCCAAAAAAATCCCGCATTGCGCGGGCTTTAGGAAGTCCTCGGACTTCATGAAATCTTAAAATGGTGGAGCCGGGGGGGATCGAACCCCCGACCTCCGCATTGCGAACGCGGCGCTCTCC
>JANOXY010000577.1:0-9495 GCA_031418675.1 Pseudomonadota bacterium | reverse complement strand
CGAGCCTGGGCGCGGCAACAACTGCCAGCCCAACACCGGTCCCAGCAGAGCCGGCCGCGGCGGCGGACACTGCGCCGGCCATAGCAACTAACTCAGACCCATGTCTGGCCGCGATGCCCGCTGACGATCGCGCTGCCATCGAAGAGATGGCAACAGCCGCTGGTACCACCGCTGCTGAACTCTGCAAAGAGATGCGGAACACACCACCAGGACAACCGGTGGTAACACCCGCGCCGGCAGCGCCGGCGGGGCTCGAGACTGAAACGGATTCGAGCGCGGGTGTGGCACTGGTAGCCGGCTCTGCGCTGGTGCTTTTGCTTGCGGCCGGTGTGCTGGTCTTCATCTTCCTCAAGCGTCGCAAGCACGCGCTGCCCGCGGCGACGCCCGCGCGCGTGGTGCCCGTTGCTGCTCCACCACCGCGGGTGCCCGAAGCGTTCCTTAAAGACATCAACGGCATCACCAAAGAGCCGGCCGTACAGCTCACTGCCAAACCACTCATGATCGGGCGTATCGCCGGTACCGATCCCGATCACGCCGATTATTTTGTTGTCGAGATCGCGACCATCGGCCGTCGTCATGCAGTGATCCGCTATCGCGATTTCTGCTTCTGGCTGGCCGACCAAGGCAGCGTCAATGGCACGTTTTTGAACGGCGAGCGGATCGAAGGCGAACGTCAGCTCAAACACGGCGACCGCGTGCGCTTTCACAAATACGAATTTGAGTTCTCCATGCCGGAGATGGCCAACGCCGATCACACCGTGTTCGCCGATCCGCTGAATCGCACCATGGTGGGTGATCTGGACACCATGGTGGGGACAGCGTCGGTGATGGCGGGCGGGGTTGTTGCTGCCGCTGCAATTGCGCGCGCCGGGGCCGGGGCCCACGACGACGACGATGATGGCGTATTCGATCTTACTGGCGGCGGGCAAGGCGGGGCAGCGACCGATTCAGACGGCGAGTTTGTGTCACTGGATGGTGATTTTGGTGACGGTGACGAAGCTGAAGAGGCGACCGCTTTGCCGATCAATCTGCGCTCCGGGATCCTGTCAGGGACAATTGCACGGGCCGAGGCCGAGTTCGATGCCGAAGCGTCGGCCTTTTTCGACGAAGACGATCTGGCAGTGACGGCCTCACCTCACAGTGGCACGGTCATCGAGCGTGGCCCAATGCTGCGCATCGATGATGAGGCAGACGATGTCCTGAACGAAGACACCATGCAGATGCCCGCCGTGGTCTTCACTCCGAGTGAGGCGCCGCCGGAGGATGATTTCAGCGAATCGGAAACACTGCTGCCGGTATTTCCTGCTGCGGCGGCCGAGAGCGGGGGCGTAGATATCAGTCTGGACGCGTTCATGGACACCGATTCTTTCGACGAGCAGGGGCCCGACGCAACTAACGCGGACGATGACGCGACGCTTATGCCGCAGCAGGTGCCGGAGCGGCCACTGGCGATCGATGATGTGTTCGACGTCACTGCTGAAGGCACGATCGCGCCGGTGCGGCCCGGTGACGATGATGACGATGAGGACCACGATCGGACCACGCTGCTGCGCTGACAGCGCGGCTGAGCTTGCGCGGTTTCGGTTCCCGCATGCGTCGCGCATTCGCCTTGTTGGAGTTGTTGAGTGATGGCGCCGAGCATGCCGGCGCTGAACTCGCACAGGCGCTCGGTGTGACCCGCGCCGCGGTCTGGCATCAAGTGGCGCAACTGCGCGAGCAAGGTCTGATGATCGAGGCCATCCGCGGTCACGGTTACCAAATGCGTGGCGGCTTCGAAGCGCTGACCGCTGAGCGCATTCGCACTCAATTGACCGATAATGCGCGCGCCACGTTGACGATTGAAACCGTCGTTGTCACCGACTCCACCAACGAACGTCTGCTCGCCGCTCTGAACGATGGCGACATCCATGGGCGGGTATTGCTGGCCGAGTATCAGACGGCCGGGCGTGGGCGGCGTGGTGACCGTTGGGTATCACCGCCCGGTAGCGGTTTGTGTTTGTCGCTGGCGTGGCGTTTTGATCAACCACCAGCGACTTTTTCGGCCTTGAGTCTGGTGGTGGGTATGGCCATCGCCGAGAGTCTGCGCGGGATGGGCGTGCACGGCGCCATGCTCAAGTGGCCCAACGACATCCTGTGCCACAACGGCAAACTGGCGGGCATACTGATTGAGATGCGTGCAGAAGCCGGCGGCCCCTGTTGTACCGTGATCGGCATCGGTATCAATGTGCAGATGTCCGCAGCGTCGCGGGCGCTGATTAGTCAACCGGTAGAAGATTTTTTGCATGCCAGTGGCAGCTATGTGTCACGCAACCGTCTGGCGGCGGTGTTGCTGTCGGCGCTGGCGCGCACTCTGCCGCAATTCGGGCGCGATGGATTTGCGCCATTTCGCGCCGATTGGCAGCGCTACGACGCTTTAAATGGCAGCGCGGTAAAACTCGAGTTGCCCAATCGCGTGGTCGTCGGTACCGCGCGCGGTGTCGATGAGCACGGCGCTTTGATCATCGAACAGGGTGATCGCTCTGAGAGCTTCGTTTCCGGTCATTTGTCCCGTGCCTGACATGTTACTGGTGGACATCGGCAATACGCGCGTCAAAGCGGCCGTGGTTGACGGCGTCGGAGCACACCTGCTGCCGGCCGGCCTGACCCGTGGTGCCGATCCTTTTGCTGAATGGGCGGCAGGCATAACGACGCGACCCGAGCGCGTGCTGGTCGCCAATGTTGCCGGTCCTGAAATCGCCACGCAGCTGCTGCGCTATGCCCACGATCGGTGGCAGGTAGCGGCGGAATTTGCTTTGCCGTGTCGCAGCTGCGCAGGCATGACCACGCGCTATGGGAAACCCGAAAAACTTGGCGTTGATCGTTGGCTGGCGGCGCTTGCCGCGTTTCACGAAGAGCGCGGCGCAGTGTGCGTCGTTGATGTCGGTACAGCGTTGACCGTTGATGTCGTCACCGCGCAAGGCAGCCATCTCGGTGGACTCATCGCACCAGGGCCGGACCTGCTGCGCACCAGTCTGACGCGCGGCACGGCACAATTGGAAAGCGAGGGTTTGAGCGTGGTGGAAGGTTTTGCCGACAACACCCGTGATGCGATCTCCCTGGGCTGCACCGATGCTATCGGTGGGCTGTTGCAACGGGTCGCTGCGCGCCTTGAACGCGTTCAACCGCAACAGACTTTTCGCTGGTACCTGACCGGCGGGGCTGCCCCCGTGGTCGAAGCCTTGCTGCCGGCGTCGGCCGTGCATCTGCCCGATCTCGTACTGCGCGGCTTGGCCGTTCTCGCGATGGCACAATGAAATGAAAATTCTGGCCATCGTGTTATTGCTGGTAAACGTCGGCCTGATAGCGTGGCAATACCAGACCCACGTGCAAACCCTGGCCCGCAGTCAGGTTGTGCATGAGCCGCTGCCCAGCGACGCCGCCCCGATCAAACTGGTGTCGGAGTTAGCTAGCCTGCCGCCATTGCGCCAACCGCAAACGACCACCGCGCCGTCACCCGTGACCGCCGAAGTGCAGGCCGACGTCGTCGCCGCGGATTTGTGCGTGGACGTCGGTCCATTTGCGGATGCAGCAGCGCGCGACGAGGTGCGCGACTGGTTGCACGATTATGTCGCCGCAACCTACACGCGGGCCGAAGCCGCACGTAAACGGCAATTTTTCTGGGTCTATCTGGAACCCAGTTCCGACAGCGCCGCGCAGAAGAACCTGGCGGAACTGCACGATCGCGGCGTTCAAGACACCCTGCTCATTCGGCGTGGCGAGATGAAGAACTCGATCTCCCTCGGTTTTTTCCGCTCCCAGGACTCGGTCAACCGCCGTTTGGCCGAGTTGAACGAAAAAGGCTACAAGCCGGTCGTTGTGCCGCGCTTCGAGACCTCGGATGTCTACTGGCTGGCGGCGCGTCTCGCCGAAGGTTATGCAGAAGTCCCGCAAATTCCCGCCACGCTGCTCGATGGTGGTGCCAAGCAGAAAACCATCGTCTGTGAGGATATGAAAACCGACGACGATCAGCCCAAACAAACCACGCTGGAAACAAAACCCATGGTCGAGGGCCTGACGGATTAGCCAATTCCCGTCGGGCACGCCACAATACGCGCCCTCGGACAGTCCCACATGCCGGCTTAGCTCAGTTGGTAGAGCAGTTGATTTGTAATCATCAGGTCAGGGGTTCGACTCCTCTAGCCGGCACCACTCAAACGATTTATCAAGTTCACGCGTAACGCTAATGCCTATCGCAACGTCGACGGTCTTTGCCGGCTTTATTCAGTCAATTTGCAAGCCGAGCGGCATCAAGGCGTCGAATCTCGTCCCCAGCAGCTGCGCGCGTTAGGGGCTCCTTAGCGTCACCAAGGAAGATGTCGGAAAGAATCCGGACCCACAGTACGCGGCCCGCATCGCGCTCGGCCCGCTACCTGAGGCCGCAAGGCGTTCACTTTGCAGACAGTGCCCGCTGTCGCGTCCGCAGACGACAACAGTTCGCACGCGAAAGCCGCTGGGTTACTCCGGGCATTCGCCCTTTGGGCCAGCCTGCGGCTGTTCAAAATCGCTCCTCGCGATTTAGTCTCATTGCACGCTGGGGTGGCGTGCGAGGCGCAAGAACGCGAGAAGCTCGATCGCTTGTGCCGCGATATCACCCGCCTGGCGGTCTCGACTGAGCGCTTGTCGCTCAGCATTCAGGAGAATATTCGCTAACGCCTGAAGACGCTGTACCGGGATGGCACGACGGACGTGGTGTTTGAACCCTTGGATTTGATGGCGCACCTTCCTGTGCACCACCTTTCGGGCGACCTGCGGTCGTCCAAATCGGTAGTCGTGCCGATTTGTCATAGCCAGGCTGGCCGCCCTGGTAAAGATCCTTGACCATCTTGACCGACGCGCCAAGGCTGCGATACCCGCCGTCAGACCGTTCGGCTGCGCGCTGCCGCCATAAGAATTGCCGGGCCTGAACGGACCAGGCTGACGGCGGACCGCACACTAACGCACGGACGCGAGGCTGGCATGACACTTAGGCAGCGTGTCGCTTGCACCTGGGGGTCTAAACGCTCGACATTTCCGTGTAGAAAACGCCCCCAGGCACAACGGTGGCGTGAGGGGCCCGAGAAATGCCGGGGAGTTGCCCGCGATCTACGGCGTTCGGTCCTGCGGGCAGCGTCCCAACTCAACGATCGCGAACAACAGCGGGGCTCGATTTCACATCGATTTAGGCGGATAGGGCGGTTATCCTTCCCGTACGCCATGCGGTTCGGAGGGCAGCGGGGGATCGGGTTCAGCCAGGACCCTGTGACACGTGATGATGAGCAGCCGCGCCGAACCACCAGGGGCGGTGGCCAGTCGCTCGGCACCTCGGATGAGAGGGGCCAGCATTTGCGGGATTACCCTGAGAATTCACGCCCGGTCACCAGGCGGTGTGCCAGATTATGGCGGTAACTCACTCTTTGGCGAGGCCCGGATCGACTACCCCAGGGCATTGCACCCAAAAATCATCGAATACTCAGAAAGTACGACCACCCCGAAAGGTGCCGTCAGGAACAGACCAGCCTTGTCATTGACAGCCGCCACATTCGCTGCGTGTTTCTTCGGCCCAATGCTGGCACCACGGTTCCGCAATCCGCTGTGGGGCCTTTACGCTTATATCGCGGAATTCCACCTCCACCCTCTCGATCTCCGGTGGGGGCGGGACCCGCCTGACCGATGGACAGGGTACTCAACAGCGAACAGCCAATTACAAGCCCTCTTGAGAATGGCCTCATGCGCCGACGCACGTACGCTGATCGTTCCGCTCAATACATCACCGTTCATCTCCCTTCAGCTCCAGCCATTATGACGATGCATCACGTTTTTCGACTCTCGGAAATTGATCAGACACTTCGGACTGCCTGGATTCGGGCGGTAGCTCTGCTGAACCTTAACGCAACCTTGGGCCCTGAATGGTTAGATGTCGTCGCTCGGACGCTAGCCCCAGGGCCGGAAGCGGTTTCTGTCTATGTAGAGACGGACAAGGAATCGGTGGCACGGGCCATCGTTCCATTCTTCGTGACGAATACGCGCTTCTATTCGGTATCGCTCAGTACGGTACAGCTCGCTGCGAATCTGATGTCATACCATGCAGAGATAGTTTGCGAGGACGATCTGAAGGATCTTCTTCGCCGCTTGGTTGATCGGGTGCCGAAGTGGGACATCTTACAAATCGACAATGTCGTCGCCGGCAGCAGGACGGACCACGCGCTACGATCACTATCGCGAGAACTGGGCTCGCCGCTGCAGGTGATTCCAGGCGATGTATCGCCCTACCTCCCAATCGAGGAGACCTGGGAGACGTTCGTCGCGCGCCAGAAAAAGCGGTTTCGTTACAACCTGAGACACAGGCGAGAACTCATCCAGAATACACACGGATCGCACATGGCCTGGTATGACGCGGCAAGTGATATGGATGTTCTCCTGCGAGACATGCTGACAATCGAGAAGGTGAGCTGGAAAACGAAATCTGGTATCGACATGGCGTCCAAGCCAACCGAGCAACTGTACTATTCCGAACTGTTGCCGTGGCTGGCGAAACAGCATCACTTGTTAGCGAACGTGCTGTACCTGGAACAACGCCCCATCGCGTATAGCCTCAACTGCCATTTCGGCGGTTGGGTCGGACACTTGAAGACGTCATTCGACGAAAGCCTGGGCCATCTGTCGCCTGGGGCGGTTGTGATTGATGCGTCGGTCCAACGCGCGTTCGAAATTGGCGCGACTGAGTTCGATTTCCTCGGTGCTGCTGACGCTCACAAACTTGCTTGGACGCCATTCACCAGAAGTCACAGCAACTACTTCCTGTTTGCCCCACGCCTAAAGCCGATGACGATCGGAATACTGAAGCTGCTCAAGGGCAGGCTCTCGTCGAAATACCGATCCGCTGGCAAAGACCACATATCAGACAGTGCCGGTTGAGAGCATCGAACGCTAGCACTTATCAGGACGCGTAGGTGCTCCGAGTATCGATCGGATTGTGCAAACCATGACATCAAGATCGTGCCTTTGAAGGTCCTGATGCAGCGGCAAGAAGAGGAGGTGGTCATAGAGCCGATCGGCTTCCGGGAACTGCTGCCGCAGCAACGTCCTTGGGCACACACCGCTCCAGCTCACAGCGGGAATCCCGGCGCTGCGCAATGCGGCCAGTCCCTGTGCCCCCTGATCAACTCGTAGCGGGAATATCCACGGAGTGACCCCAGAAGGTAACGAGTTCCACAAGGGCTCTACGTTCGCAATGGATATCAGCGCTCGGTGCAGGTAGTCGTAGTTCGACCTGCGAGCAGCACTTACTGCAGCCACGTCAGAGTGTCGGAGTATTGCCCGCGAGAAGCGCGTCATGGGCAAGTCTGCCATTTCCGCATCAAAGTGCCCGGCATTACTATCGACACTTGAGGGCACCGCGCCTTCGTTTGGCCGTTTGCGAATGGCCTCGCGCGCTCGATGAAGCATGTTGAAAAGGCAACGCCAGAGACGACGTACTCGATAGCCGGGCCGCTCGGCCCACCGTTCGAGCAAGTTCAGCAATACCTGAAGTGATAACAGCAAGCTCTCACGTCGCACGCTGACTCTTACTTCGTCGAACGGTCGATTGATGAACAGCGTTGCTCCATCATAGGTCGGCAGGAACTTACGCCAACTGAATACGCTCACGTCGCCGAATGAGCCTAACGGTGCCCCTTCGTACGCGCCAACGAGAACATGCGCGCAATCCTCGAGCAGCCACAGGCCATGGCGGTCACACAGCGCACGCAATGCAGGTATTGATTGTGGAGCGCCGAAATAATGCACGATGAGCAGCGCAACTGTCTCCGGTCTAATTCTGCTTTCGATGTCCGTGAGGTCTGCCTTGCAGTCGCTGTCGACCCTGTAGAACTCGACATCGGCACCGTACGCGATGATCGGATCAACGGCACTTGAGCAAATGTAGGCTGGCACCAATATGTGTGCGTGTTGTTTTGTCTTGAGTGCGCCCAACGCCTGGAAGATTCCGTTGCGAGCCCAAAAAAGCTCCGAACGCGTTCGGCCATGCAAGGCTGGCATGGGATGCCCCGACCGAATGTCGAGAAATTGCCACGAGACCACCGGCTCTTTCGCAACTTCAGGCATCAACATTGGATACGCATACGATAGGAGATGACAAACATCCGCTGCACTGCAATTTTTGCGGCCTCAACCGTAAACGTCCGTTTTCTAGTTTGGGCAGTTTACGTAGGGACGACTGTCGGATTAGGTTTCGTTTGGTTTGCACGAGGCTAGTGGGTGTCAGGTAATCTCATTTACGATTGGTCCGCCTGGCTGCCGTACCGCGTACTCTCGGTTCGATTATTTGGTGAATACCAGGAAACCTGCCATCCATGTCCCGCCCAGCAAAATCGCCGATCGGGGAACTAAACTCGCTAAGAAATTTTATGCAGTATAGAACGGACAGGAGATAACCCGCTTGCGTGACCGGGGTAGCGTTTGGGACTCACACAGCCTTGAGCCGGAAAGTCCATGATGCTGCCCGGAAACAAGCCTTTATGCTTCATACATCCTACCGGTGCGGTCCTTGCTCGGGGCCTTTCCAGCAGAGAGCTTGGCGCAATATTGTGCCAGCGTCATTCTGAAAATCGCGGCGCGGATGAGTCTTCGGGAAGGACAGGTATGCTGCCGCTGATGTTGCGTGCACGTCGCCGTGCACGAGGCAGGGTCGGACGATCGGACCGCGTCCGATGGTCCCCTCTCTCATCGGTGAACTTGGACGTTATGGATACCGACGGCATTACCCGCTAGCCGCAGTTCGACGGTGGCTTGGTGCGCGCCTTCGCCGTCGCCAAGGGATAACACGCGGCACGGCTGCACAGCCTCGCAGCCGTTACCCACCAATCAACCCGCGGCCAACGCCTGATATTCCCTCAATTCGCGGCGGCGATGGTCTCGGCCAGCGCGATCAGCTCGCGTGCGGTGGCAACCATCGCGTAGTCGACCATGTCGCCTTCGTAGATCACTGCCGCGCGACCTTCGGTCTCGGCGGCGGCCATCGCCGCCAGCACACCGCGGGCATGGGCGATTTCGTCGGCCGAGGGGCTGAAGATCGCGTTCACGATGGGCACATGGGTTGGATGCATGACACACATGCCACGCATGCCAAGGCGACGGTTGCGCAAGGCGTCGGCGCGCAGGCCGTCGAGATCACGAATATCCCACCACGAACTTGTCATGGGGTAGGGCACGCCCGCGGCGCGTGCGTCGAGCACGGCGTGGCAGCGCAGGAAGAGGGTTTCTTCGCCGCCCTTGGTCCACTGGTAGCCGATGGCGCGCGCCGCGTCGCCGCCGGGGCCCGCGGCCAGCACCAGCTGGTGCACGCGTGGGTTAGCAACGGCGATGTGGTAGGCATTGCGCATGGCGCCAGCGGTTTCGAGCAGCAGGGTGGTTTTGACCGTACCGGTTGGCACACCGTGGCGCTGTTCGAGCTGGGTGAGCATGCCGTCCAGGATCTGC
>JANOXY010000576.1:0-5025 GCA_031418675.1 Pseudomonadota bacterium | reverse complement strand
CGCCCATGGAATTGCCGATCACGGCGGCTTTGTCGATGCCGAGTGCATCCATGAATCCGATCGTCGCGTCGACGTGATTCAGGCGTTCGATCGGGCAGGGATCGGATCCCCCCCAGCCCGGCATATCAACCGCCAGTACGCGGAAATGCTGGGACAGACCGGCGAGGTTGCCGGAGAAATTACTCCAGCCCGTAGCGCCTGGTCCCGAGCCGTGCAGGAGGATGAGCGGATGGCCAGTGCCTGCTTCGTGATAGTGAATATTCCAATCGCGCGTTTTGACGGTGCGGCTGCTGGATTCTTTGGTGATGCTCATACCTTGTCGCTCTGAACTCGTGTTTTGATGAAGATTTATAAAACGCAGCGTATTAAGCCGACGGCCACCTTGCTTGGTGACGGCAGATGCTCAAGCACTGGGCAGCGCGGCGTCCGTAATGATCCAGAATTTCTTGAAAAACGGCGTTTTGATCGACCACTGCAAGTCGAGATGTTTGGGCAGCCCTATGATGTCACCGGCCTCGACGTGATACTCCCTGCCGGTCTGGACGACGGTCAGCACGGCCTCACCTTCCAGCACCATGAAGGTTTCATCGCCCAGCGCTGATGACGTTCTGAACGAGGAGGAACCATCGGCCTTGCGTAGCGGGGAGTTCAAGCCGGTGCGCCACAACCCGCACATTAAAGTGCCCGTCGCGCCCACCTCGCGAAGGATCTGGATCTCACCTTCCGGCGCGGGGCTGCGCTGCAGATCACGGCCGCTGCAGGGCAGCCATGCGTCCCACTTGCCGGTGATGTTCCCGACAAAGAAGTCAGCGGCGGACTGGCCGGCGTGAGGACTGTCCCAGATCACCCACATCTTCTTCAGGAACGGCCCCGGAATTTCCCAGCTCGCGTCGAGGCCTTTGGGGTGACTGATAATGCTGCCGGCCTTGATGTGATGTTTTTTGCCCGTTGGCCTGACGGTGATGAAGGCCTCCCCTTCCAGGATCAACATGGTCTCGTCACCCAAGGGAGCGCAGTAATCAACGTGGCAGGACCCGTCGCTGCGACAGCCTGCCGATAGCGGACTGGTTCGCCACAGTCCGCTCGCGAGCGAGCCAGTGCTGCCCTCGGGCCGGATCACGATGAGATCACCTTTGGCCTGTTGCCCATGGATGGGATCCATCCACTCGAAGGCGGTCCATTGCGCGGGGTTGTCGTTGCGATTGCCCAGGAACAGCTCAAGCGAGGCCGGGTTCAGCATTGTCTGCGCTACGTTCATTTGACCTACTCCCCAGGGTGGTTAAACCCAATTGCTGGCGTGAACACGAAGACTAGCTGTGCCCCACGGCCTTGAGTATTCCCTATAGATAGATAGATAGATGGCTGGCGCGCGGAAACGGTACGGCAAAGCCAGCGCAGAGGATTGTGTCGCGGCCCCCTCACAACCTGCGCCTGCGGACGCGCGCGGGATCGCAAACCTCCATTAAGTCGGGACAGGCAAAGGAGCCAGGCCCGGCGGAGGCGCCTAAGCTTGCCCAGTCCCGATCACCTTCCGCACCGGATGTCACCAAAGGGTGCGCGATTGTCATCGATAGAGCAGAAAAATGGTCGCCTTGGGCAGCGTAGGAACCTAAAATTCGCCAGCCACAGGAGACTCGCCTTACGCGCGAGAAACCTTTAGAGACCCCGGCAATCAAAGCTATCGCACCCGCAATCTCCGCACGCACAGAGGCCCTAGATGAACAAGCCCGTCCCACCCGTTTCTTTCATGAAAGATGGCAAGTTATGTATTCCGACTGCCAATGAACTCGGCTTCGATCCGCAGGAGATGCGTCGCAAGTATGATTTTGAACGCGACCGTCGCCTGCGCCCCGACGGCGCCGTGCAGTATCAGCATATCGACGGCGACCTGCATCACTACAACGACGATCCCCATATCACGGCACCCATCGAGCGCGCCCCCCAGACCGAGACCGTTGAGGTTGTGATCCTGGGTGCTGGCTTCGGTGGCATGCTGATGGCCGCACGCCTGCACGAAGCGGGGATCCGTGACTTCCGTATTATCGAACGTGCGGGTGACTTTGGCGGCACCTGGTACTGGAACCGTTATCCCGGCGCCCAATGCGATGTCGAGTCCTATATCTATCTGCCACTGCTCGATGAGACGGGCTATATGCCGTCCCTGAAGTATTCCTTTCAACCGGAAATCTACGCCCACGCACAACGCATTGGCCATCACTTCGATCTGTACTCGCGTGCGTATTTTCAGACCCAGGTCCGCGAGCTGCGGTGGGACGATGAAGACGCCCACTGGACAGTCACAACCGATCGCGGCGACGTCATCCGCGCCCACCATGTGGTGATCTCAAGCGGCTCGCTGAACCGGCCCAAGCTGCCGGGCATCCCCGGGCTGCGGGACTTTAAGGGCCACACGTTTCATACCAGCCGTTGGGATTATGACTACACCGGTGGTTCGCCGGAGGGCAAGCTCGACAAGCTCGCTGACAAACGCGTCGCGATCATCGGCACCGGTGCAACGGGTGTGCAGGCCATTCCTCACCTGGGTGCGACCGCCAAGCAGCTGTATGTTTTTCAACGCACGCCATCGTCGGTGGACGAGCGACGCAACCGCCCCACCGATCCCCAATGGTACAAATCCTTGCAGCCGGGCTGGCAGCAGGAACGCAACGAAAACTTCACCAAGCTGCTGGTCGGCGTGGCGGTTGACGAAGATCTGGTGAATGACGGATGGACCGAGCTCTTCAAGTCGCTCGGCGAGTTGATGGATGGCTCCGGCTCGGGACACTTGACCGACGCCGAGCTCAAGCAGCTCGGTGAAATCGTCGACTACCAGCACGACAACCGCGTGCGGGCGCGCGTGGAAACCGTCGTGAAGGATAAAAAGTCCGCCGAGGCGCTCAAACACTGGTATCGGCCGTGGTGCAAACGGCCGTGTTTTAACGATGAATACCTACCAACCTTCACCCGTCCGAACGTGACCCTGGTCGATACCGGAGGCCAGGGTATTGAGCGCCTGACGGAAAAAGGCGTGGTTGTTAACGGCGTCGAATACGAAGTTGACTGCGTGATCTTCGCGACCGGTTTTGAAGTCAGTCGTGCGACCTACACCCATCAGGCGGAGCTCGAAATCATCGGCCGCAACGGGGTAAAGCTCGGCGAATACTGGGCCGAGGGCATGCGCACCTACCATGGTTTGATGAGCTATGGCTTCCCCAATCTTTACCACATGGGTTTCACCCAGACCGGCTATACGCCCAACTTCACCTATCAGCTGGACAAGCAGGCGCAACACCTGGCGGCGGTATTCACCGATGTGAAAAATCGTCAGCTGAAGGCACTGGAGCCGACGCTGGCGGCCGAGGAGGCGTATCTGGCCTTGGTGACGGCTCCCAACGCCATGACCGATTATCTGGCCAGCTGCACGCCGGGTTATTACAACGCCGAAGGCTCGGCAAAACGTAACAACGATGGCTTCCTGCAGGGTCACTACCCGGAAGGTGGCTTGAAGTTTTACCAGTTGCTCGCGCAGTGGCGGGCCAAGGGTGATTACGAGGGTTTGACCGTTCGCTGAGTCAGCCCGTGGTGCCATGCCGCCCTACACAAGCGGCTGGCATGGCACCCGTTGCTGTGGCTCGCACGCTGTTTATCTGCACACGAACGGTCTCCGCCGCCATCCGATAAACACTGCGGGCCGGCGGCGTGACGGTTTGACGATCTTCGCCGTGCGCGCGCATGCTGCTGCTTAGCTGACCTGCATGTGAGCCAACGATGTCCTTCTATCCGCTTCCAGAAAATATTCCGACGGAAATTTTTGCGCGCCTGCCGGATAAGTTGCGCCGCCCCGGTCAACGTCCGCCGTGGGCTGGCGCAAACGTACCCGGCCGCGACATCGACAGTTTTCTTGAGGGGCCAGCGTTTGACAGGCAGGGCAATCTGTACGTGGTCAACATTCCCTATGGTGAGATTTTGCGCGTGTCGCCGCTCGGTGAGTTTGAGGTTGTTGCGCACACCGGTGGCTGGCCTAATGGCTTAAAAATCCATCGCGACGGCACACTTTATGTGACGGACTACAAACGCGGCATCCTCACCATCGACCCGCAGTCTGGCGCCATCGAAACGCTGCTTGATCACCGCTGGTCGGAGAGCTTTCGCGGGTGCAACGATCTGCATTTTGCCAGCAATGGTGATCTGTACTTCACCGACCAAGGCCAATCGGGCATGCACGATCCGAGCGGTCGCGTTTATCGTTATACCAGCGCGGGCAAACTTGAACGGCTCATCGACAACGGCCCGAGCCCTAACGGCCTGGTCTTGAGTCCCGATGAACATGTGCTTTATGTGGCGATGACCCGCGCCAATGCCGTGTGGCGTTTTCCCCTGTTGCCCGACGGCAGCACGACCAAGGTCAGCATCTATATACAGCTGTCCGGTGGCCACGGTGGGCCGGACGGCCTGGCCATGGATGCCGACGGTGGTTTGCTCATCTGTCATGCCGGCCTCGGCGCGGTCTGGCATTTTGATCACCTGGGGCAGCCTTTGCATCGTATTCGCTCGAGCGCGGGCCTCATGACCACCAACCTGGCCTTCGGCGGCGCCGACAACAAGTCCGTATTCATCACCGAATCGGCATCCGGCACGATTTTGCGCGCTGCGCTGCCGACCGCAGGTCTGGCTTTATTCGCGCAGCAGTAAGACTGCGTCTAGAGTGGCGTCTGCCCATGGACGTTCACAAATGCCGCCAGTCAATTCGAATGCCCTGTCGCGACCCAGCGCCCTGTAGGTGCGAATTTATTCGCACACTAAATTGCCTGCTATAACGCAACACGCGGGCTTTGAATGTGCGAATAAATTCGCACCTACAGATCGTGACGGGAATTACCGAAGTTGAAGGCACCCGGCCCTATTCGTCGAATGGCGCGCTGTTCATCTTGCGCAGGAAGCCTGGCCTTATTCGCGCAGCACTAATACTGCGTCTCGTGTGGCGTCTGCCAATGGACGTTCACAAATGCCGCCAGTCAATTCGAA
>JANOXY010000575.1:0-5475 GCA_031418675.1 Pseudomonadota bacterium | reverse complement strand
GGCCAGCCAGGCCGTGCGGGAAATTTACCGCAAGCTCGCCAGTGAATTGCACCCCGATCGCGAACCCGATGAGGACAAACGTTTACACAAGACCACCCTCATGCAACAAGCCAATGAGGCTTATGCCAACAGCGATTTGCTCACCCTGCTCGGTTTGCAGTTGCAAATCGCACAACTCGACACGGCTGCCCTCGGCAGCCTCGCGCGTGAGCGGTTGCTGCAATACAACCATCTGCTTAAGGAGCAATGCCAACAATTGCGCGCGGAGTTGGACCAGCTCATCGCACCCTTTGCCATGAACATGGGCGGCGGCGGCGGACCAATAAGCCCCGACACGGTGGCCCGTTCACTGGAGCGCGAGGCCCGGGATCTCAAGCGCGCCGAGAAAGATTGCGAAGCCGATATCGCCCACTACCGCGACATTCGCAATATCAAAGACTCATTAAACGCCTATCGACTGGGCCAGCTTGATGGTGATTACGACTTGGGCCTGGACGAGATTTTTTTTGATGCCCCACCGCCGCGTCGCCGGCGGCGATAGGGTGCCATCCTTTCCAGCCGCAAGCGCTAGTGGGCTGCCGGCCGTGACCGTCAGCCGCGACGACGCCGCGTAACCAGACCAAACAGGGCCGGCGCCAGCAACCACACCGCGCTGGGTAACGGCACGACCTGTGCCCGCGCCGCCACGCCGGTATCGGGGAAGTCGGTAAACACACCGTCGATGCCCAGCCCGAAGTAGTAGGCCATCTCCGCTTGCGGATCAGCAAAACCATAACCACTGGCATCGTTGCGGAATGTGTAGCCATGCACCACCAGACCCAGGCTATGGGCCAGCTCGATCACACCCGTCGAGCCGTCAACCCGCCGATCATTGATGGTGAGATTGCTGTCGCCAGTGCGCTCCACACCATCGGCGACGGTGGTGACCAGGTAGGGTTTCCACGGGCCGATGCCATCGGCGTAATCGTTAACGAACTCCAGACCACCGGCCGTGAGCAGATCGGCGAAGGTACGGGTATCACCAGACACCGCAAAATCATAGGGTCGATCGTAGGGTGCTACCAGGGACAAGGAGCCATTGGCATTGACATCATCGGCGTCAATCAACTGCACCAGCTTGATGTCGGTCTGGCTGTTGAGATATTGCAAGTTTGATACTTCGAAGGATTGAATGAATACCGGCGCGCTAGCGCTGTTGCCATAACTGGCGTGCAGCTTGTTGAGCAAAGTGTTTTCGAAGGTGTTAGCGCCAAACAAACCGGCGTGAAAAGTGGAATGCTTGAGCTCAGGATAGATGCCAATGGTGCGGCCCGTTGCGCTACTTTGTGCCTGGACCAGCGCGATCACCTCGTCGAGGGTGGGAACGTCGTAGAGTCCATTGAATGACTGGTCACGACTCGCCCGCGGCTGCACGGCACGCAGGCTTTTGATCTCGGCCAGGGTGAAATCACTGGCGAACCAGTCGGTGGTCGCAACGCCGTCAAGGACCTTGGTGGTTTTACGCACGGCAAATTCCGGACGGGAAGACACATCCGTGGTCGCGTCCAACATCGGTTCGTGACGGGCAATCAACACCCTGTCGCTGGTCATGACCAGATCCGGCTCGATGTAATCAGCGCCCTGATTGATCGCCAGTTGATAGGAAGCAAGCGTGTGTTCCGGACGGTAACCCGATGCGCCACGATGGCCAATGACGATCGGCGACGCGCCGCTCAAGGTGCCGGCGAAACTGTCGGCGCCCACCGTCAGCATAGTGATGGCCGCGCCGAGCAGGGTCGCACGCAGCAGCATGTGCGAATTTTTCATGGTGTTCCCTCGTCTTTTGATTGTTGGTGTTGTAAACCGCGCGACCAAGGCGGTGGCGCGCCAACACCAAGCTATGGGGTGCACGTGACCCAAGGATGACGAGTAGCGGACAGCTGTGTGTCGAGACGATGACGTGACGGATACGCGCCAAGCACCGGGGCAGGCGCGCTGCGTAGGTAAGCGGCCGGCACACGCCATCGGCGCATGCCGGCCATGGGTGAGCTAAGGCGAAGCGATCACCGCAGTCTGCGCGCCGCTGACAACCGGCAATTCAAGCTTGAGAGTGGAGATACCGACTGCGCTCTCCAGCGCACGCCAGCGTGGCAACACTGTGCGCAAGGATTCGAGCTTCACATGCCCGTAACCACGAATTGCCGTCGCAATGCCAGCCAGTGCCAGCACCTCGTTATGGTTGTCTGGCGTCAATTTCTGCAGGGCCGCTTCGATCGATACGCGATAAGCATCGCTCAAGGCACGTTCGAGTTTGCGCTCGCTAGTGTGGCCAAAGGGATCGAAGGGCGTGCCACGCAGAAACTTCAAATGTTGTAGCCCGCGTAACACCGGTAACAACCACGCGCCAAATTCCATTTTCTGCGGATGGCCGTTGCGCCCGAGCCGCGCCAGCAGGGGTGGTGCCATATTAAAGTGCAGCTTGACCGGCACTTTGAAAGTCTCGCTGATACCCGCCTGGAAGGCCGGCTCGGCATAAAGTCGAGCAACTTCATACTCGTCTTTGTAGGCCAGCAGTTTGTGATAACTAGCGGCGACTGCACGGGTCAGTGCATAGTCCGCGCCGCAATCCGCATCCACCGCTCGCACTGCCGCTACCAGCTTGGTAAAGCGCTTGGCATAACGCGAATTCTGATAGGCACACAAACGCAGGCGCAGACGTTCGATCATGGCATCGAGCGCTTCAACGGGCGGCGTCACCAGCGGCACCGCGCTCGTTTTTGCATCGCTGTCCAAGGCCGCTTCGCGACCACAACGGAAAGCGCTCAGATTAGCGGCCACCGCCACCCCGTTTAATTCAATGGCCCGCAGTATCGCCTCGACACTCAGCGGGATAAACCCCAGCTGCCAGGCGAAACCGAGCAACAACATATTGCCGGTTTGCGGATTATCGAGCTGCTCGGTGGCAAGTGCGGTGCTGTTTACGGCGTGATAGCGATTGCCCACAACACTGCGCAGCAAGGTCTCAAGTTCGCCACGGGGAAACTGCCAGTCGGGATTCTGTGCAAACGCCCCGGTCGCCTGTTCATAGGTATTCACCACCGCGCAGGTGCGCTCGGCACGGGTACGGGTGAGCACTTCCGGATCACCAGCCGTGATCATGTCGTAGGCCAGCAGCAGGTCGGTCTCACCGGCCGCGATGCGTTGGCCACGTAACTGCGTGCCAGCGGCAGCGATACGGATATGGGACATCACCGCACCGTTTTTCTGCGACATGCCGGTCATGTCGAGCACACTGATGGCCTTGCCTTCGAGGTGGGCAGCCATGCCAAGGATCGCGCCGACGGTGATAACACCGCTGCCACCGACGCCGGTGATGAGAATGTTGTAAGGATGGGGCGGGAGCTCGATGGTGGGCTGCGGCAGTTCCGCCTCCGACTTCACGGGTCGCTTGGCGGCTTTTGGTGGGGCTGCCAGCAGTTCGACCGTCACAAAGCTGGGACAGAAACCATCAACACAGGAGAGATCGTTATTGCAGGCATCCTGATCGATAGTCCGCTTGCGGCCCAGGAGCGTTTCCAGCGGCGCAATCGCGGTGCAGTTGGAAGCCAGGCCACAATCACCACAGCCTTCGCAGACTTCCGGATTGATGTAAGCGCGCCGCGGCGCCTGGGCGAGCTTCAGATGTTTACGCCGGCGACGTTTTTCGGCGGCACAGGTCTGATCGTAAACCAGCACGCTGACGCCGGTGACGGTGCGCAACTCGCGCTGCACGGCATCGATGTCGGTGCGCGGGTGGATGGTGGCGATGCTACGTAGTCGCGCATCGGCGTGATGTCGCGTGGGATCTTCCGCCACCACACGTATCTGCTTGATGCCCTCGGCCGCCAATTGCATGACGATATCGGCCACCGTCAGCTGACCATCGATAGGTTGGCCGCCGGTCATGGCCACGGCATCGTTGTAAAGAATCTTGTAGGTGATGTTGACACCGGCCGCCTGGGCCGCGCGGATGGCGAGACTGCCCGAGTGGTAATAGGTGCCGTCGCCGAGATTGGCGAACACATGGGGCAAGTTGGAAAACGGCGCCTGGCCTATCCAGGTCACACCTTCGCCGCCCATCTGGGTCATGGTGCGATTGGACTCGGGGAAAATCGCAGTGGCCATCACGTGGCAACCGATGCCAGCCAGCGCAATGCTGCCTTCCGGTGTGCGCGTCGAGCGGTTATGGGGGCAGCCCGAACAGTAATAGGCCGGTCGCGGCGGTGGCACAAAGTTGCTCTCGAGCGCCGCCTCTTTGGCTTCGAGGAAATGCAGCCGCGCGGTGATGCTGTCGCTCTGGTGAAAACGTTGAATGCGTGTGGCGAGCACACGGGCGATCTGGGCGATGGAAAAATCGCCGCGCGCCGGCAGCAGCCAATTGCCACGGGGTGCCACCCACTCCCCTTGTTCGTCGAACTTGCCTATCACCCGCGGGCGGGTGTCGTCGCGCCAGTTATAGAGCTGCTCTTTTAACTGGTATTCGATCATCTGGCGTTTTTCTTCGACCACCACGATCTCTTCGAGACCGGTGGCAAATTCGCGGATGCTATCGGGCTCGAGCGGCCAGGGCATGGAGACCTTGAACAGGCGCAAACCGATACGCGCGGCTTGCTGTTCGTCGATGCCGAGCTCCGACAAAGCCTCCAGCACATCCATATAGGACTTGCCCGAAGCCACTACACCCAAGCGCGCCGGTTGCGAATTCCACACGATGTGATTGAGATGATTGGCGCGCGCATAGGCCATCGCGGCGTAGATCTTGTAGTCCTGCATCAGCGCTTCCTGGGCGCGCGCCTGGCGGCCCAGGGTCATGCTCGACAGGCGCGCATTCAAACCACCCTCGGGCATGGGATAGTCCGGCAGGATGGTGTTCACCAGAAACGGATCGGCGCTGACACTGCAGGAAGACTCAACGGTATCGGCCAGCGCCTTAAATCCCACCGCGCAGCCCGAAAAACGCGACATCGCCCAGCCGTGCAGGCCGAGGGTCAGGTATTCCTCTACGTCGCAGGGGTAGAGCAGCGGGATCATCGCAGCCGCAAACTGATGATCACTCTGATGGGGCAGGGTCGAAGAATAGGCACCGTGATCGTCACCCGCCACCAGCAGCACACCGCCATGACGGGAGGTGCCCGCGTGATTCAAGTGTTTGAACACATCGCCGCAGCGATCAACACCCGGGCCCTTGCCATACCACAGCGCAAACACGCCGTCGTACTTGGCAGGGCCGAGCAAATCGACCTGTTGAGTACCCCACACCGCCGTCGCCGCCAATTCTTCGTTGACCGCCGGCCAGAACTTCACGTGGTGTTTGTCGAGATGACTGGCCGCGCTCCAGGCCGCCTTGTCGAGACCGCCCAAAGGTGAACCGCGATAACCGGAAATAAAGCCGGCGGTATTCAAACCCGCCGCCTGGTCGCGGATGCGCTGCAGGATAGGTAAGCGCACCAGGGCCTG
>JANOXY010000574.1:0-4453 GCA_031418675.1 Pseudomonadota bacterium | reverse complement strand
CGCCCCTCGCGGTGTTCGGCGCGCTGGCCAGCACCGTGGCCAAAGAAGGTCTGCACATCATGACGGTCTATGGTGTGTTCATGGCCGAGTTCTATGTGAGTCTGCTGATACTGTGGATGATCCTGATTGGCCTTGGTGCGCTATTCCTGGGATCGCGTGTATTCCGTCTGATCCGCCGCCTGCGTGAGCCTTTATTACTGGCTTTTTCTACCGCGAGTTCCGAAGCAGCCTATCCCAAGACCCTGGAGGAAGTAGAACGCTTCGGTGCCAGCAATCGCATTGCGAGCTTCGTGCTACCGCTGGGTTATTCCTTCAATCTCGACGGTTCAATGATGTATTGCACCTTCGCCGTGATGTTCATCGCGCAGGTTTATGGCGTCGAGCTGGCGCTAAGTCAGCAGATTGCGATGCTCGCGATCCTGATGCTGACGTCAAAAGGCATCGCGGGTGTGCCGCGTGCATCCCTGGTGGTCATCGCGGCAACACTCGTGCAGTTCAACATTCCCGAGGCCGGGCTGTTGTTATTACTCGGGATCGATCATTTTCTCGATATGGGCCGCTCGGCGACCAATGTTATCGGTAACAGCATCGCCACCGCGCTGGTGTCGAAGTGGGAAGGGGAACTGGGGGTAGATAAGGGATAGTGGGCACCACTGTAGGTGCGAATTTATTCGCACATTGGAAATTACCGGCCGCCATTGTGATCCGGTTTTGAATGGGCGAATAAATTCGCACCTACAGGGGCGCTTTAATCGAATACTGCAAACAATTCTTCAAACGCCTGCATCTGACCACCCTTCACTGCGCTGGGCACCAATATCGGGGTTTTTACGCCAGCGTCGTACCAGCGCTGCACTTCTTCGCGCACCCGCGTCGCGGGGCCGGCAATGGTGGTGTCGTCCAACCATTGATCAGACAGCGCATGACCGACTTGATCGAGGCGGTTTTCAGCGATGCAGCGTTCAACGGCATCCATCTCCGCCACGTACCCCGCTTCGCGCCAGTAGTTGCGATAGTTGGGTAAGAGCGCATAGCTGGACAGGGTTCTGCGGTTGACTGCGCGTGCAGCATCGAGATCCTCATGCACGCAGGTCGGGATCATGTTGCCGATGTAGAAGTTGGGATCCTGGGCGCGTCCGGGCGGCAGGGCGGCGAGCGAGAAGGCCATATGGCTGCGTGCGGCATTGGCAAACACCATGCCGTCACCGATGCGCGTGGCGAGCGCGATCATGCGCCGGCGCAGGGTCGCGAGTACTAGCGCAGGTAACTCGCCGACGCGCGGTGCGGCGCGCAAGCGCGTGACAAAGTTTTCCATGTCAGCCAGGGGTTTGCCCCCCGTCAGGCCACGATTGGCCAGGGACGGCGCGTGGGCGACGCCGATACCGAAGCGGAAGCGCCCCGGTGCAAGTTCGTTGATGAAGGCGACCGTTTGCGCGTAATCCTCGGGCTGACGAAAATAAATCGGCTGCACACTGGTGCCAAAAGGAATGTTGCTCGTGACTTGGGCAATGCCCTGACTCAAGGCCAAGCCATCACCGAGACTCGGGCAATAGATGCCGGCGTAGCCGCGTTGTTCGATCTCGCGGGCGAGTTCCAAAGTGCGTTGGCGTCGGCCGGGGACGGCGGCGAGACTGAGGGCGGGTTTGGCGAGGGACATGCCGGCGTTCCGTAGTGGGGGTGGGCCATCATTGTAATGGCTTACCCGCGCCGACCAAGACGCCAAAGTCGCGCGCCAGCGGGCGCACGACTTCAGCTTTCAATCAGGCCGATTGGCGCCGCGCCTGGTTGCCGTTGGCCTGGCGGGCCGCCGTGTTGTCGTTGCTGTTACCACTGCGGTTGCCATTACCGTTAGCGCCGTTGTTGCCATTACCCCCACCACTGGCGCTGTTGCGCCGGCGGTTGTGCTGGGCGCCGGCAGGTTTGTTCGCCGGCTTGCGTGCCGCGGGCGGCGGGTTGGCTTTGGCCCGACGCTGGTCGGCTTCCGCGGCATTATCAGCACGCAGATCGTTCATCGACTGCGGTACGAAGCCCTGCGCCGTAGCGACCGGCAGACGGCGCTTCAGCAAGCGCTCGATGCCACGCAGGTCGCCCATCTCTTCGCGCTCCACCAGGGATACCGCATGACCCGTCAAACCGGCGCGGCCAGTGCGGCCGATCCGGTGGACATAGTCTTCAGAGACATGGGGCAGCTCGAAATTGACCACCTGCGGCAGTTGATCGATGTCGATACCACGCGCCGCGATATCGGTGGCGACCAGTACTTGCACGCGGTTGGCTTTGAAATCATCGAGCGCGCGGGTGCGCGCATTCTGACTCTTGTTGCCATGGATAGCCGCGGCATCGATACCATCACGCACCAGCTTGCGCGTGAGACGGTCAGCGCCATGTTTGGTGCGCGTGAACACCAGCACCTGATGCCAGTCGTGCTGCTTGATCAGATGGCTGAGCAGGGCGGGTTTCTGATCCTTTTCGACGTGGTAGATCTCCTGGGTGATGGTCTCGGCCGCCACACGCTCCGGGGTCACGGTGATTTCCAGCGGGCGGTCCAGCAGGCCCTTGGCGAGCTGACGAATATCGTCGCAGAAGGTGGCCGAGAACATCAGATTCTGGCGCTTGGGCGGCAGGACTTTGAGGATCTTGCGGATGTCATGGATGAAGCCCATGTCGAGCATGCGATCGGCTTCATCGAGGATAAGCACCTCGATCTTGGAGAAATTGACCTCGCCCTGACCATAGAGATCGAGCAGTCGGCCGGGTGTCGCGACCAGGATGTCGATACCGCGGCGCAGCATGTCGATCTGCGGATTGATGCCGACACCGCCAAAAATGACGGCGCTCTTGATTTTCAAATTGGCGCCGTACTGCACCAGACATTCCTGGATCTGGGCTGCCAGCTCGCGGGTCTGGGTCAGGATCAGGGCGCGTGGCGTGCGGCGCTGGGCAGTCGTATCGGCCGCCAGTCGCTGCAACAGGGGCAGCGAAAAAGCTGCGGTTTTGCCGGTGCCGGTCTGGGCCGCCGCCATGACATCGCGGCCAGAAAGCACCGCGGGTATGCCCTGCGCCTGGATCGGCGTGGGGATGGTATAGCCTTGCGCCTCAACGGCGCGCAGAAGAGTCTCGGCCAGGCCGAGTGAAGAAAAAGTCGTCAATGATTTATGCCTTGCTACGGGAGCCGGCACGTGCTGCCGGCGAGCGTTTGTGTCGAGTCGATGCGTAGGAACGGAAGGGCTGGACACCAGCGACACTGTGCCGCTGCGGCGTGCAGCTTACCCCTTTAGGGTGGTGCTGGCGAGCACCCTGCGTGGGGAGGGCTCAACCCATGCGGATGTTAAAGGCCACCGAGATACGTTCTTCGTCCGTCAGATTGGGGGTCACCCAGTGCTTGAGCCAGCCTGGAAAAAACAGGATATCACCCTCGCGCGGCGCCACGGTCACAGCTTGCTCAGTCAGCTCGGTTTTATCGTGGAGCTTGGTGTAACAGCGCCAATGGGCAGGCGGGCTGCCTTCGCGGGCGTCCAGAAACTGAATGACCCCCTGTTCGACACGCTCGATCTTGAGGTAAACCGAACCCGACAGCACCGCATCGGGATGGGTGTGCATGGCGTTAAAGTCGCCCCGTCGATTGACATTGGCCCACAGGATGCCGTCATCGAAGCAGGCTTTGGCCGAAAAATTTGGTGCGACTTCGTTGGCCAGCGCCATGATGCGCCGGGTGAGCCAGTCAAATTCCTGGTGTTTGTAGAGGTCGTCATCACTTTGCCAGCCGCCAAAATTAGTGCGTTCAACGCCCTTTTTGTCCGCCACGAGAGCGGCGATACGCGCCAGCATCGCGCCACGTTGCGCCGGCCACTGCGCCTCGTCGGCAGCAATGTTGCCTCGCCACAGCGGGGTATAAAACAGGCGCATCTCTTCCATGGCGATAATCGTGGGCAAGCTGAAAACGTGACGATTCTAAAACGTGCCCGAGGCCGTTGCCGAGGCCATTCAAGTTAATTAGTGATACATAAAACTGGCTTTTTATTTTTCTTCTGTAATACTTCTAGGGTCGTGGCGGGCCGCCGCGGCGAGTCCTTCCGTTGTTACAGCAAGGTGCCAAAGCCATGAGCAATCCGTCCGCGCAAGATCCCCTGTTGCGATTTGAGCAGATCATCGCAGCGGAGGAAAAAATCGAGCCGCGTGACTGGATGCCCGACAAGTATCGCCAGAACCTGGTGCGGCAGATTTCCCAGCATGCCCACTCGGAAGTGGTCGGCCAACTGCCCGAAGGTAATTGGATCGGCCGCGCGCCCAGCTTGCGGCGCAAGGCCATCCTGCTGGCCAAGGTTCAGGACGAGGCGGGCCATGGACTCTACCTGTATAGCGCTGCCGAGACCCTGGGGGTAGCTCGGGAGGAGATGCTGGACGACCTGCTCTCGGGCAAGGCCAAGTACGCCAGCATCTTCAATTATCCGAC
>JANOXY010000573.1:0-2875 GCA_031418675.1 Pseudomonadota bacterium | reverse complement strand
CGGCGCTTTTCGCCGCGGCCGCTCCGGCTTGGAAACCGGACAAGGCGATCGAACTGATTGCGATCAATGCCGATGCCAAACACGGTGTTGTAGAGCAGGCTAATCGGGATCTCGTAGTCGAGGGCGTAAAACCAGGTATTGGCCGGCGCCACTGTGCGCTGGACGGTGGTCGTGAATCGGTCGCCGAGACCTAAGGGGTTGTTGACCGTGACGCGGCCGAGCTGGCGGCTGGAGCCGGTTTCGGCAATACCGTGGTTGTCCCAGCGCACGGCCGCTTCCAAGCGCTCCTCATCCTGCACCTTCAACACCATATCCGCCGTGCCGACCCGCGCGCCGGGCTGAAACACGCCAAACGACGACAGCCCAGGATTATCCGAAACGGTCAGCAGCGCGGTTTCTACCGCTTCCTTGGTGACCGGTTGGCCGATGATTTTGCGAAACGGCCGCGCCAGCACTGCCGGCTTGTACATCTTGTTGCCCTCGGTCACCACGCTGCCGAGCTGGCCTTCCATGACCTGAATCTTGACCTCGCCAGCTTCCACGGGCTGCACGGGCACAAACGCCTGCGCCAGAATCAAGCCGTGGTCGCGGTAATATTTAGTGACCGTATCAGCCACTTCCTGCAAGCGCCCGACCGTAAAGCCGTCGGTGCGCTCTGCCAGCTTGGCGTCAACGAGTGCCTGGACTTCCGACACTGCAATCTTGTGTCGGGGCCTGTCGATGGCACCGTCCAGCGTGAAACGCTTGACCTCAAGCTTCTCGCCGTCATCGATTTCCAGCGGCCGGTCGACCAGCGCCGGCACCTGAAAGGTCTCGGGCGGTGGTGGCTGGGGCCGCTCCGGTGGGGCTTCTCCCGGTCGCAGCGCGCCAGCCTTGGCGGCATCGGGCACCACCACAGCGGCCGCCAAAGACCCCTCGTTGAGGGTCATCGCGACCGCTAGCTCGTCACCCCCAATGACCGGCAAGGTACCGGGTTCCTCGGAATAATCTCTTTTGTTATCTATGACTTGCGTAGGCGCCAGCGTGTCAGTGAAAGCCGGGCGGATGAGTCCAGGGCGGGTCGTTGCGCGGGCCTCGTCAAAGGCCAATATTGCAGACGGCGCGGACACCATCCCAGCCACGAACAGCGTTCCCATAGAACGCAGCGCGAGCCCTCGCCAGGTGTCGCCGACAATTCGCATAATTACTTTCAATAAGCCCGCTAACGCACTGAATAACTGGGCCTACTTGGCACCCAAGAATCACTTGAAGAGTATAACAACGTCGTTTCGCAAGCGGCAACGACCATTGACCGCGTGGCTGGACCTCAACCATAGCGCAGTGCATAAAACTCTCAAGGTGCCAGTTTGGCGGGTGGCGAAGTGGCGGGCGCGGCTGTGCTTTGTCTGAGTAATTCCTGACGCCAGGTCTCGAGCGCTTCCGCTGACGGCCCTGCGACCGGGTACTCCTTCTCGATTTTTTCCATCGCCGCTTGCCGAACCTTGGCATTGGCTTCCTGCACCATGCGCGCCCGCAGTTGCTCAGCAACCCGCTCGAAGCTCAGCATTTCGGCGGCCACCGTTGCGCCCCGCTTGAGGACATGCAGCCCCGTTTCCGACGCGATCGGCTCGCTGACTGCACCGGGTTTGAGCTTTTTCAGGGCTTCGGCAATCGGCGGCAGCAATTCGGCGGATTTCAGCAATCCCATGTAACCGTCGTTGATTCGGCTCGCCTCGTGGCCGGAATACTGTTTGGCGAGCGCGGCAAAATCACCATTGCCGCTGCGCAGCTCGGCCGACACTCGATTGGCTCGCTCCCACGCAAGCTTGACGTCTTTGTCAGCAGCGCCGGCATCCAGGGGAATAAAAATCTGCCATAGGTGGACACGCTCCGGGGTGCGAAACGCGTCGGGATTTTTGTCATAGGCCTCGCGCAGCTGGGTGTCGCTGGGAAACTTAGGGTCGAGGTTTACGCGCACCACCTGGTTCAGATAGGCCTCAACCAGGACGCGCTGAGCGGCACGCTCCATGATCGTTTTAATTAGTGGATTCGCGTCCGCCTTGTTTGCGGTGGCTGCCTTGAGCACTGCCTGATTGAGGGTTTCCTGTTGGGCAAATTGTTTGAATAGCTCTGTCGAGCCTAGGATCTCTTGACGCTGGGCAGCGTCAACGATGCCCAGCACCGCCCCTAAAGCCTCGCTGTCGATCGAGCCCGTAGCCGGCGTCTTTCCTCCGGCGGCGTTCGTCTTGGTCGCCTCGACCGTTGACTTCGGTGCGGCGGAGCCTGGTTCAACAGTCGTCAATAACCAGCGCTGGGCAAGCGCCCCGACCACAACCAGCGAGGCGCCAAGCAAAAGGGCCGCAGGTATTGAAAGGTTCTTCAAAACATTCGCTCCCGAACATGGATTCATAGAGGTCGAGATTCTAGCCGTCAATTCACGCCAGCGCGAAACGAGTCCTAGGCCTTCGCGGCGCCAATACCAGGCTCATGGAATTAAGCAGCCGACACAGAAATTTTGTTGATGCTGAGTAGCTTATTCCATAAACTTCGGCTCATTCTTAGCCTGCGACGGCGGCCTCTGCGTAGCACCGCGCAGCGCCACCTGCGGACCCACAAGCCCACACCATCGAGAGCGAATGGCGCCGAAAACGACCAATCTGACCATCATGTTTGCTGACATCAGCGGCAGCACGCGGCTCTACGAGTTGCTGGGAGACGGTCCGGCACGTGCCAAGGTCGCAAGTTGCCTGGAGATGCTGACCGATGTCACCGAGCGCCATCGGGGTACGGTCATCAAGACTATCGGCGACGAAATCATGTGTACCTTCCCCACGCCTGAGCGCGCGGTCAGTGCAGCCTGTGAGATGCACGAGCTGCTGGAAGATGAGATCACGGT
>JANOXY010000572.1:0-3551 GCA_031418675.1 Pseudomonadota bacterium | reverse complement strand
CAGGTGCCGATGTTGGTGGTCTCACCCTGGAGTCGCGGCGGCTATGTCAACTCACAGGTGTTTGATCATAGCTCGGTAATGCGCTTTATCGAGCGGCGTTTTGGCCGCTACGATCAGGCTTTGCCCACGACAAAAATCACGCCCTTGCGGGCATCTGTAGCGGGCGATCTGACTTCGGCATTCAACTTCGGGCGACCCAATGCCGCCTTATCGGCGCTGCCGAGTACGCTGTTCCATGTACCCACCCGCAAGGCCGGTCATCCCGATGATATCGCGGTTAGCGCCTGTGCAGCGGAACCAGCGCGACAGGAACGCGGGATACGACGGGCCCGTGCTTTACCCTATCGCCTTGAGGCGCGCGGCATGCTGCAACCGATGGCGGACAACTTCGTTATCGAGTTCAGTAATCGTGGCCAGGCGGCGGCGGTGTTCCGTGTGAATGCCACCGGGTCCAACATTGCGCCGCGTAACTACACGGTCGAGGCCGGCAATCATCTGAAGCACAGCTGGGCCCTGAACGCTGATGGTCGTTACGATTTTTCAGTGCACGGCCCGAATGGCTTCCTGCGCACATTCAAGGGACGGGTACTTGCCGCCCACGACGCGCTACTCGAAGCCCACATCGAATGCCGGCACGAGGGCAACAAGGAGCTTATTTTGTCGGTCGCGAATTTTGGCACAGCGACCAAGACCATACGCATACTCGACACTTATACTGGCGAGGTGAGCGACGCAAGCTTGTCACCCGATGACATTCTCACGCGCAGTTACGGCTGCATGCGCCAGTTTGGTTGGTACGATTTGCGCGTGACCAGCGACGAGGATGTCAACTTTTGTTGGCAGTTCGCCGGGCATATCGAAAATGGTCGCGACAGCATCAGTGATCCAGCCCTGGGCCGGCGCATGATCGATGTTTGAGCGGCCGATGATCGAAACTGGCGGATCGCTATAGGTAGGCCGCCACACGCCTGCCTTCAGGCCCTCATTGAGGGCAGAAGATAATCCAGTCCCTGTTGCCTTAGACCAAGAGTGCATGGGTGCGCGCGAGCGGTGACGCTTTGCCGATAACACGGCCAGAAACGCAGAAGGCCCCTCGCGGGGCCTTCCATGACGGGCCGAGCATGGGCTCGGACCATCGCGTCAGATCATACGGGCGAAGTCGGACACCGTATATTTTTCGGCGACCGCACCATTCTCGTCCATAAATTCGATCAGCAGATCCTCATCACCACGCTGGGAAACATAGCTCACTACGCCTTCTGGCCCTACCACTTCTTCGTGCACGTCGCCGACCGGTTGGAAACAGAAATCACCTGGCCCGAACTCACAACCCGTGGTCAGGTTTTTTACGCTGCCTTCGAGAATGAAAATTGAAGCGTCGGCGTTGTGGCGATGAACGCCAGGATTATGGCCGGGGCCGGTGCGCGCCAGGTATTGCACTGCATGGTGCTCCATGTCGACCGCCAGGACTTTGATCTGGATGCCTGGGCCGCAGTTGATCCACGGCGATTTCGAAGCGGCTCCGGATAGAACCTTGATCATGTTCTCTTCTTTCATGACTGCAGCCATCGTCGGGGTCTCCATTTGTTTGTGTGGGTCATGCTACCGCCGGCCTCAGGGTGCAGCAATACATCGAAATGTGGGGGTGCGGCCCGTCAGGAGCCACGCGGAAGTCGCCTAGAGGTCGGCCTGAAGTCGCCATCGCAGGCCTCAACGGCGGCAATTTCTCATCGGGCGGCGGTGCGGTAGCATGGCCGCGCGCCCGCGGGGCGTGACGTCTCCCACACCAGCCCGAAAAAGGATCCCCCATGCTCGAACGCTACGCGAAGTACACAGCGCTGGACATCGACTCGCCCATGCCGCGGGTTCTGCGCATCACCTTCAATAAACCCGATACCTTGAATTCGCTGGACGAAGACGGCCACCGCGAACTGACCTACATCTGGCGCGATATCGACGATGATCCGAACGTCAGTGTTGCGATCCTGACCGGTAAAGGCCGTGCGTTCTCGTCGGGCGGCGATTTTGGCATGATCGAAAAAATGATCGACGACCATAAGGTCCGTGCCCGCACCTGGAAAGAAGCACGCGACCTGGTTTACAACATCATCAATTGCTCCAAGCCGATCGTATCGGCCATCAATGGCGCGGCGGTTGGTGCAGGGCTGGTCGCCGGCCTGTTGGCCGACATCTCCATCGCCGGCAAATCGGCGCGTATTGTTGATGGCCACACCCGACTTGGTGTCGCGGCCGGCGATTCGGCGGTCATGAACTGGCCGCTGCTGTGCGGTATGGCCAAGGCCAAGTACCATCTGCTGATGTGCGAGCCCATGAATGGTGAAGAAGCCGAACGTATCGGCATGGTTGCGCTGTGTGTGCCCGACGATGAATTGCAGAGTCGTGCGCTGGCGGTGGCGGAGAAACTGCGTGACAGTGCGCCGGCGGCAACCCGCTGGACCAAGTATGCGCTCAATAACTGGTATCGCATGGCGGGGCCGGCCTTCGATGCCTCAACCGCGCTCGAGATGCTGGGCTTTACCACCCCGGAAGCGGTGGAGGGTGTGCGTTCTCACCGCGAGAAGCGCAAACCAAATTTTGATCTGGATTCGCCTTTATAACGGTGGGTTGCGCTGGCCTGGTGGGTGCGGGGAAATATCTGCCAACCTGTTTTTGAGTGTGCGAATGAATTCGCACCTACAAGGCCAGCTCGACTGGACTGGCGAAATAATTAGATAAATTTTCGATGTGAAGGGGAGAACTATGTTGAACGAATACTCACGCGCCGCGGCGCTAGCGCTGAGCTTGGTCGTGCTGAGCGGTCCAAGCTTGGCAGCGGATACCAAGCCGGCAGCGCGTAAGCTCACGGCGGTCACCGCGGAACGCCTGGCCAAGGGCACGGCGGATGACAGTGGCTGGGTCACCTATGGCGGCAGTTACGACAACAGCCGTTACAGTCCGCTGGCGGACATCAATCGCAACAACGTCAAAGGCCTCACGGCCAGCTGGATATTTCAAACCGGCGTTGCGGGACAGCTCGAAGCGTCACCCATAGTCGCCGACGGTGTGCTCTATCTGACTGCCGCCTTCAATAATCTCTATGCCTTGGACGCCAAGACGGGCGACACGTTATGGCATTACGAGCATCAGATGCCTAGCGATCTGGTGATCTGCTGCGGGCCGACCAATCGCGGTGTTGCGATCGCTGGCAACAAGGTCTTCATGGCGACCCTCGACGCGCGTCTCGTCGCCCTCGATCGCGCGACGGGCAAAGTGGTGTGGAACACCGTGCTGGATGATTACAAAAACGGTCACAGCGCCACCGCTGCGCCCCTGGTTGTGAACAAGCTCGTGCTCATCGGCAGCGCCGGCGGTGAATACGGCGCGCGTGGTTTTATCGACGCCTACGACTTGGAGACCGGTAAGCGCGCGTGGCGTCGCTATACGATTCCGGCTGCCGGCGAGCCTGGCGTTGAAACCTGGGCCGGTGACTCGTGGAAAACCGGCGGTGGCCCGCCGTGGAATACCGGCACCTATGACGCCAAGACCAATCT
>JANOXY010000571.1:0-2645 GCA_031418675.1 Pseudomonadota bacterium | reverse complement strand
CGCGCCTGCATATCGCCCGCCGCCCAGGCCAGATCGCCAATACGCTGAAAGCCGAACATCGAGTAGTAGATATAAAACGGGATCATCTGCAGGCCGTGGTTCGAATAGGCCGTGGCAGCGGCGATCCAGGAACACATGCTGCCAGCCTCGGTGATGCCTTCTTCTAGGATCTGGCCGCGGATGTCTTCGCGGTAATACATGACTTGATCGTGATCGACGGGCTCGTACAGTTGACCGACCGCCGAATAGATGCCGAGCTGGCGGAACATGCCTTCCATACCGAAGGTGCGTGCTTCGTCAGGCACGATCGGCACAATGCGCTGCCCCAGTTGTTTGTCCCGTACCAGCGCGTTCAACAGCCGCACAAAGGCCATGGTGGTGGAGATCTCACGCTCGCCTGAGCCTTCCAGCACTGCGTCGAATAGTTTGATGTCGGGGATCACGAGCGGTTCGGCCCGCTGCCGGCGCTGGGGCAGAAAGCCACCCATGGCCGCGGTACGCTCGCGCAGATAAACCATCTCCGGGCTGTCGTCCGCCGGGCGATAGTAGGGCGCGTCGGCTATTTGCTCATCGGGCACGGGGATATTAAAACGATCGCGAAAAGCCTTTAAGGCGTCTTCACCCATCTTCTTCTGGGAATGGGTGATGTTCTTGGCCTCGCCGGCCTCGCCCATGCCATAACCCTTGACGGTTTTGCACAGGATGACGGTGGGCTGGCCGTTGTGTGCAACGGCGGCGGTGTAGGCGGCAAACACTTTATGCGGATCGTGGCCACCGCGGGACAGGCGCCAGATGTCGTCGTCGCTCATGCTCGCAACCATGGCCTTCAGCTCGGGGTACTTGCCGAAGAAGTGCTCGCGCACATAGGCGCCGTTCGATGCTTTATAGGCCTGATACTCGCCGTCCACCGCTTCTTCCATGCGCTGCAACAGCAAGCCCTTTTTGTCCTTCGCCAACAATGCGTCCCAGCCGGAGCCCCAGATGACCTTGATGACGTTCCAGCCGGCACCGCGAAAATCCGATTCCAGCTCTTGAATGATCTTGGCATTGCCGCGCACCGGGCCATCGAGACGCTGCAGATTGCAGTTGATGACAAACACCAGATTGTCGAGTTTTTCGCGCGACGCCAGCGCCGCTGCACCGAAGGCCTCGGGTTCGTCCATTTCGCCATCGCCCATGAAGGCCCACACCTTGCGGCTCTGGCGCGGCAGCAGATCACGATTTTCGAGGTAACGCATGAAGCGCGCCTGGTAGATGGCCATGATCGGCCCCAGGCCCATGGATACCGTCGGGAACTGCCAGAAGCCCGGCATCAGCCAGGGATGGGGATAAGAACTCAGGCCATTGCCATCGACTTCCTGACGGAAGTTGTCCAATTGTTCTTCGCTCAGGAGCCCGAGCAGATAAGCGCGCGCGTAGATACCCGGCGAGGAATGGCCCTGAAAAAACACCATGTCACCGCCATGCTCAGCCGAGGGCGCATGCCAGAAATGGTTGTAACCCACTTCATAGAGCGTGGCGGCACTGGCATAGCTCGCAATGTGGCCGCCCAGTTCGCTGTTTTTGCGGTTGGCCTTCACCACCATCACCATGGCATTCCAGCGATTGATGGAGCGGATCTTCCACTCCAGCTCCGGGTCGCCCGGCGTGTAGGCCTCGCGATGGGTGGGAATGGTGTTGATATAGGCGGTTTTGGCCGAGTAGGGCAGATTGACACCGGAGCGTCTTGCCTTGTCGATCAGGCGTTCGAGCAGATAGTGACTGCGTTCTACGCCTTCGATGTCGATAACGCCGTCGAGGGCGTCCAGCCATTCCTGGGTTTCTTGCGCGTCGTCGTCCGGTAGTGCTGCCATGATGATCTCGAATCCCTACGCAGATTTGCGCCCTGAGCTGGTGACCCTAGTGTAGTGTAAGCACGCCGCGCCGCTCGCGGCGCTCACATCCAGTGCAGCGCAGTCTACGCCGTGCATGGGTGGTGTAGCGGCCGTTGCGCGGATGGCTGCACGGGGGGCCAAGGTCGCACTGGATGACGGGCAGGCCGCGCGCAGCCCCTTGGCTCACAGCTGCTTCAACATCGTCTCCGCATCGCTCACCTCGAACTTGCCCGGCGCTTCCATATTAAATTGCGTGACCTTGCCGTTTTTGACCAGCATCGAAAAGCGCTGCATGCGCACTCCCATGCCGCGCGCTATCAGGTCCAGCTCCACACCCATGGCCTTGGCGAACAGGCCACTGCCGTCACCAAGCATGCGCACCTTGCCTGCGGTCTTCTGTTCGTGACCCCACGCACCCATTACAAAGGCGTCATTGACCGACAGGCACCAGATCTCATCCACACCCTTGGCTTTGAGCGCAGCGGCCTGGGCCACATAGCCGGGCAGGTGTTTGGCCGAGCAGGTTGGCGTGAAGGCGCCCGGCAGGCCGAAGATGGCGATGGTGCGCCCGGCGGCGGCAGCCTTGACATCAACCGGTTGTGGCCCGACGGCGCAACCTTCGGATTCGATTTCGTTTAATTCATTGTGTGTGCCTGCCGGCAGTGCGTCACCGATTTTGAGCATGGTTGGTTCCTCGTTGTTGGGTCTTCAAACTTGTGGGTCCGAATTCATTCGGACATTCAATCCTGCGGCGCATATCAGTTTGTGATC
>JANOXY010000570.1:0-2546 GCA_031418675.1 Pseudomonadota bacterium | reverse complement strand
CGCCTTGCGTTTGGCTTTATCACCGACAAGCTCGGTGGTCTGCGCACCCTGCTGATCAGTGGCATTCTGCAAGGCCTGGCCTTGCTCATGTTTCTACCCGCCAAGGGGCTCGTGGCGCTGTATGTGGCGGCGCTCATGTTCGGTTTGTTCCAGGGCGGCATCGTGCCGTCCTACGCGATCATCGTGCGCGAGTACTTTCCCGAAGCGCAGGCCGGTGGTCGCATCGGCCTGATTATTTTTGCCACCATCATAGGTATGGCTTTTGGTGGCTGGGGCTCGGGTGCGATCTTCGATTTGAGCGGCTCCTATACCGTCGCCTTCATTCACGGCATCGGCTGGAACCTGGTCAATGTGTGGGTCACGGTGTTTTTGTTGTCGCGCGTGCGTCGTGGCCGGCCGACACCACCAAGTGGCAGACTGGTCACCGCTTGAGCGATGCGCGCTCGTCGTTTACCTGTGAGGGAATAGGGCATGGATAGAGACAGCAATTTCGCCGCCATCGCCGCGGTTTTCGACCAGGTGGCGGCGCGCTTCGGCCAGACCGATCTGCCCACGCTGCGCGCCCTGTATCACCTGCCGTGCACGGCCATCCTGGCGCAAGGACCGCAGGTGATACCGGACAGCGATGCCTTTGATAAATTTTTTGGCGCCATCCTGGCGCACCTGCGCGGCCAGGGCTTTCACCATTCCGCCTATCGTGATCTCTCGGTGAAGACCCTGGCGCCGGGCCTGGCCCTGGCGAGCATGCACTGGACGCGTTTTCGCGGCGACGGCAGCGTGCTGGAGGCCTTGGGAGCGACCTACACGCTAGTGGAAACTGACGGTGTGTGGCGCATGGCCGCAATCATCGGTCACGGCCCGCAGTCGGTGCTTAAATTGGATTGAACGATTTGGCGCCGTGCCGCGCGCTTCACAGCCCCAGGGTTTCAGACAAGCCCAGCATCAGATTCATGTTCTGCAGTGCCGCGCCACTGGCGCCTTTGCCAAGATTGTCGAGACGCGCGATCAGCATCGCCTGACGCTCGGCATCGTTGGCGTAAACGAAGAGTTCGAGGCGATTGCTGTGGTTGAGTGCCTCGGGTTCGAGGAAGCTGCCTTCACGCAAAGCATCCATATCGTTCAAGGGGCGCACGCTGACGAAGGGCTGAGCGGCAAAGTGTGTAGTGAGGATGTCGTGCAGCGTGGCACCGCTGACCGGCGCGGCACATTGGCCATGATGCAGCGGCAGGCAGACCAGCATGCCCCGCTCGAAAAAACCGACTGAGGGCGAAAACACCGGCTTGCTGTCGAGCAATCCATGGGTGCGCATCTCGGCCAGATGTTTGTGATTGAGCGTGAGGCCGTAGGCGCCGAACATCTGCGGCGATGAAGCCGCCGTTGCCTGCTGGTAAGTTTCGATCATCTTGCGTCCCCCACCGGAATAACCCGATACCGCATGCACGCTGAGCTGGGCACCGGCGGCCAGCAGACCACGTTCACGCAGCGGCCGCACGAGGGCCAGGAAGCCGGTGGGATAACAGCCCGGATTGCTCACACGTTTGGCCTTGGTGATGGCCTCACGCTGTCCGGCGCACAGTTCCGGAAAGCCATAAACCCAGGCCGGCGCCGTGCGATGGGCGGTGCTGGCGTCAATCACCGCGGTGCGTGGATTGTCGATCAGCGCAACAGTCGCGCGTGCGGCGTCATCCGGCAGACACAGGATGACCAGATCAACATTATTCACCATCGCCCGTTTGGCACCATCGTCCTTGGCCTGCTCGCGCGGCAGACTCACCACTTCAATGTCGGTGCGGCTCGCCAGACGCGTGCGGATTTCAAGGCCGGTGGTGCCGTGTTCGCCGTCGATGAAGAGGGTTGGGATGGCCATGCGGATGCCTGCAAAGTCAGTCAAGAGCGGCAGCATGATACCGCCTGTAGGTGCGAATTTATTCGCACATTTGTTCAACCAGTGCCAGTGAGCGAATAAATTCGCACCTACAGGGGAGGTGCTTTATCTTAATGCTGCGGCAGGACGCCGCCTTACCCTGGAGACCACGGATGGCCTATGCATGTTTGCGCCTCGGCCGGGTATCGATCCCGGGCCAGGTTTATTTCATCACCACGGTTACCCACCAACGCGAGCCACTGTTCCGCAGTTTTACCCATGCCCGTCTGGTGATCAGCGAACTGCGACGACTGAACGACTGTGCTCTGGTGACGTCACTCGCCTGGGTCGTGATGCCCGATCACCTGCATTGGCTGCTGGCGCTCGGCCACAGTCACTCGATTTCAATCGTCGCGAAATTATTGAAAGGGCGCACAGCGGCCGCGCTCAATCGTGCTGGCGTCAGAAGCGGGCCCGTGTGGCAGCGCACATTTTTTGATCACGCGCTACGTCGCGACGAAGACCTCGCGGGTGTTGCGCGTTACATCGTCGCTAATCCATTGCGCGCCGGGTTGGTCAAGAAAGTCGGTGACTATCCCCACTGGGATGCCATCTGGCTGTAGGTGCGAATTTATTCGCACGACTCAATGTGCGAATAAATTCGCACCTACAGACGGGCTGG
>JANOXY010000569.1:0-6692 GCA_031418675.1 Pseudomonadota bacterium | reverse complement strand
CTTTGGCCAGCGGATGAAGACCACTTCGTCTTTGTTCTTGTCGCTTGAATAGCCATCATGACTAACGCGAACACCCTACCCACCGACAATATCGACCTGCGCACCTCAACAGCTATCCTGTCTCCGACAGGCTGCTAGCGCCTGGTGATTGCGCTCAGTGTGATAGTGCTCAGTGTATTCAGCCACGGCGTTGCGAAGGTGGTGCTCACCCAGCGGGATAATCTGAGCGAGGCACTCTGATTTGATAGAGCGGACGAAGCGCTCGACGAACGCGTTCAAATTGGGACTCCGCGCAGGGAGCTTCACTGTTTCCACCCCTGCAGAGCTGAGATGTGCTCTGAACGCGTCTGTAAATAACGGATCGCGATCGTGAATAAGATATCGGGTTCCGTTTAGAAATCCGGTATCGACGTCCGTGAGATTACGCGCAATCTGCTGCATCCATCGACCGTCAGGTTGTTGAACAATACCGGCCACTTCAACTAGGTGAGTTTGAAGCTCAATGATGAAGAGTACGAAATAGCGGACTAACCCCGCGCGGGTGAGTACCTCAACGCCAAAGAAGTCGGTCGCCGCAATAGCTCCCGAATGTGCCTTCAGAAACGTACCCCACGACATGCCCTTGCTACGAATCGGGGCGGGATCGATCCCGTTGTCGAGCATGAACCTTTTTACCGTGTTGCGGCCAATCACATGCCCAAGGTTAAAGAGTGCGCCGCAAATCCGCGTGTAACCCCAGCCAGGGTTATTGCTGGCCATGTCCAGAACAAGCTTTTCAATTTCGGCGGCCGTTTTGGGGCGACCTGGTTTTCGCGAAGTGCTGCCATCGTACATCTTGGCTACGAGCTGTCGGTACCATCGAAGCAAGGTGTCAGGCGTGACGATGGTCCCAAGCGTGGCGAGTCGCCTTCTGCCAATTACCTTTGCTTTGGTTGCCAGGCGTCGACGCTGGCCGTCAGTAAACAAGATGCGGTCCTTACCGACCTGCTGCCGTAGCACTCAATTCTCTGCTTGTAGGTATTCAATGACCTGTTGCTGAGAGCGGTTAACCCACCCGGCGAACATCAGCATCAAAAATTGGACGTGTAGAGTGTTCATTAAGCCGGGTCTCAGTTAAGACATAGCGTTTGGAGTAGGCCGAGGGCAGCAATTGCAGGAGCCTACAAGCTACTGAAATTATACGTGTTATACGTCCGCTGACTTTTGGCACACTACGCCATGCTGCACGATTCATAACGCATTACGTGCAGACTTCGCCAACGTGGTTAGTCGCGTTTCGGTCGAGTTTCATCCTGACGACAACGACAGCGGAGTGCTTCAAGCCTACAGCGCAAACGACACGCTTCTAGGCGATCAATTCCTAATCGCGAATCACCCGTTCACGCTGGAAATCATTAGCGCCGGCACACCTATCGCATATCTGCTGGCGAGCTACGGCGACACGGGACTAATCGGCGCTATTACATTCGAAACTTCGCCCGTGCCGCTGCCTCCCGGCCTTGGGTTGTTGGCGTGCGGAATGTCGCTCATTGGAATGCAGCGTGCAAACGTAAGCCGTCGCGTTTCACGTTGAATAACCGCGAGTGATTAGCGCCACCGACGCTGACTTCTGGAGGGCACTTTAAGTACTGAGTAAGTACGGTACCCCAGAGGGGAGGGAAATAATCGATAACTATTTGATTAAATGGTCGGGGTGACAGGATTCGAACTTGCGACCCCTGCCTCCCGAAGGCAGTGCTCTACCAGGCTGAGCTACACCCCGACTGAGAATTGAAACGACAAAACCTTGATGGTTTCATCGTGCGCGGTGACCGGAACTGCCGTTAGAACGTGCGGTAGACCGCGAATTCGACCAGAACTTCCAGCGCGTTGCGATATGGTGACTTCGGGATCTCCATCAATGCAGCCAGGGCTTTTTCGGCTTCGGCTTGCGCGCGGCCGAAAGTGTAAGTGATGGCTCCGGTGGATTCAATTGCGGCTTGGATTTCATTCATCTGCTCAAGACCGCCGTGCTCAATGGCTGCTCTGACGAGGGCGGCTTGTTCCGGTGTGCCGTGCCACATGGCATAAAGCAGAGGTAGGGTGGGTTTGCCTTCGGCAAGATCGTCGCCGATGTTCTTGCCCAGTTCTTCAGAGGATGAGCTGTAATCGAGCGCGTCGTCGACAAGCTGGAAAGCGGTGCCGATATGGCGGCCGTAGGCCCCCATCGCGTTTTCGAACTCGCCATTGCGCCCAGCTACAACCGCACCAAGCATCGCTGCAGCTTCGAAGAGCTTGGCGGTCTTGTTGTGAATAGTGGTCAGATAGCGCTCTTCAGTAGTCTCGGGATCGCGACAGCTCGCGAGCTGCATGACTTCGCCTTCGGCGATGGTGTTGGTCGCATCGGCTAGGATCTCGAGGACGCGGATGTTCTCAAGATCGACCATCATCTGAAACGCTCTGGAGTAGAGGAAGTCACCAACTAGTACGCTGGCCTCATTACCCCACACCAAGTTGGCGGTCTCGCGTCCGCGTCGCAGTTTTGAGGCGTCGACCACGTCGTCGTGCAGCAACGTCGCAGTGTGAATCAGCTCTACAATCACCGCTATGTCGATGTGCCGCGTTCCCTCGTAGCCTGCCGCCTTGGCGCTTAACAGCGCCAATAGCGGTCGTAACCGCTTACCACCCCCGGCAATAATGTAATGGCTAAGTTGGTTGATTAGGACGACGTCAGAATAGAGCCGGGCACGGATCAGGCGGTCCACCGCCTGGGAGTCCTCAAGGACCAGCCTGCGCAATTCTTCAATATCAGGGGCGCTTTTTGCTTCGTGCACGATTGTCTCTGGTCACACCGGTTGGCGGGCAGCCCGGATCTTGCCAACACACGAGGGAAATTGCCATTTGAACCCGCGGACGGCTCCGACTTCCGGGTACCGACGGGTCCGCTTGACCGTTCACAAAGCCGCCTATTTGCTGTGGTCCAGCTTGTTTCTACCTACCTAATTGCTTAGAATCCCGCGCTCCTTCGCGACCGACGCCCGATTTTTGGATGACCTCACCATGCATGCAGTGATTAAAACAGGCGGTAAGCAGTACCGTGTTGCCGCTGGCGACAAGCTCAACGTTGAAACCCTGCGGGTTGAGGCTGGGGCTGACGTCGCATTCGATCAGGTTCTAATGCTGTCCGAGGGCGACAATATCGAGATAGGCACGCCGTTTCTGCCGGGCGTCACGATAACTGCGAAGGTGGTGGAACACGGCCGTGGGGACAAGATTCGTATCGTCAAATTCAAGCGCCGCAAGCACTACAAGCGTCAGGCGGGGCACCGACAGAACTACACGCGGGTGGAAATCACCGGCGTAGCACGAGGCTGATAAACGATGGCTCACAAAAAGGCAGGCGGCAGTACTCGTAACGGTCGTGATTCCGATTCGAAACGCCTTGGTGTCAAGGTGTTCGGCGGCCAGGCGGCGCGTGCAGGCAACATCATCGTTCGTCAACGTGGCACTCATTTTCATCCTGGCTCCAACGTAGGTATAGGTCGCGACCACACCTTGTTCGCGCTTGTCGATGGCGCTGTACGATTTGAACGAAAAGGCCCGCTCGAGCGCCGCTTCGTGAGTGTCGTCGCCGCAGAGTAACCGCGACTACTTTGCCTGTGGCCTCAGGAACCCCGTCGCTGACGGGGTTTTTTGTTTTAGCTCTCTTTTTTCAAGCGACAGTCTCCCATGAAATTCGTTGACGAAGCGTTGATTACTGTCCACGCCGGTAACGGCGGGGATGGTTGCCTGAGTTTTCGCCGAGAAAAATTCGTGCCACGTGGCGGGCCTGATGGCGGCGATGGAGGGGATGGCGGCAGTGTGCTTCTGGAGGTTGATTCCGGGCTCAATACCTTGGTCGATTTCCGTTTCAAACGCTTGTTTCGAGCCAACCACGGGCAAGCCGGTCAGGGTAGCGAGCGCATCGGTAAAAGCGCGGAGGATCTCGTTATCCGGGTGCCTGAGGGCACTTTGGTGTACGACGCCGATACGGAAGAACTAATTGGCGATCTGATTGGGCATGGTACGCGCTTGGTCGTTGCACGCGGAGGTTTTCACGGGCTTGGTAACGCGCGTTTCAAGAGCAGTGTCAATCGGGCGCCGCGCCGCACTACGCCAGGTACGCCCGGTGAAGAACGCAGTTTGCGCCTTGAGCTGAAGCTGCTGGCAGATGTTGGTTTGCTCGGTCTACCCAATGCCGGTAAGTCAACCTTGATCCGGGCTGTTTCGGCAGCGCGTCCGAAGGTTGCGGACTATCCGTTCACCACGATAATTCCAAATCTCGGCGTAGTGCGTCTGGGACTTGAGCAGAGTTTCGTTATTGCAGACATTCCCGGCATCATCGAGGGCGCGGCGGAGGGCGCGGGACTCGGTCTGCGCTTTTTGAAGCACCTTGAGCGCACGCGTCTGTTACTCCATTTGCTCGATATTTCGGGCTTCGATCCGGAGCGCGACCCGGTCGTTGATTTTGAAACCATCTCAGCGGAGCTTGCCTCCTTCGATGAAGAACTCGCTACACGTCCGCGCTGGGTGGTGTTGAATAAATTGGACGTGGTGGACGATTCCATCGCTGATGAGTGCGAGGCTCGCTTGCGCGCACAAGGGTGGGACGGTGTCGTCTATCGAATATCAGCAGTTACCGGGCTGGGCTGCGACGCATTGATGTGGGCGATTTTTCACTGGCTGACTGAGGTCGCTGAAACACCCGAGAATAATGACGACGACGATGAGGACGATGAGGACGATGAGCACCACGCAGGCGATCACGCCTGATGCGCACACTTTGCGGAACGGCGTTGCCCAAAGCCGGCGCTGGGTTGTAAAAATCGGCAGCGCGCTGGCGACCAATGAGGGTGTGGGCCTCAACCTTCCGGCCATCGAAGGCTGGGCACAACAGATGGTCGAACTACAGGCCGCCGGTCGCCAGATTGTGGTCGTGACGTCAGGCGCGGTAGCCGAAGGTGCCGCTCGTCTGGGCTGGAAACAGCGCCCCCATGCTTTGCACGAATTACAGGCCGCTGCAGCAATTGGCCAGATGGGCTTGGTCAGAGCCTGGGATCAGGCCTACGAAAAATTCGGCCGCCGTGCGGCGCAGGTATTGCTGACCCACGACGATCTGACCGACCGCCAGCGCTATCTCAACGCACGCAGCACTTTGTGGACATTGCTGGAGCTCGGCGTATTTCCGGTAATTAATGAAAACGACACGGTTGCCACGGAAGAAATCAGTCTCGGCGACAACGACACGCTGGCCGGTCTAGTGAGTAACCTCATCGAAGCTGACGTACTGGTCATCCTGACTGATCAGCAAGGCATCATGACAGCCGACCCACGGGTTGACGCGGACGCACGTCTGATCGAACAGGCGGCAGCAAGCTCGCCCGAACTCGAGTCTGTCGCGGGCGGCGGCGGCGCCTGGGGGAGAGGTGGCATGCGAACCAAATTGCGCGCCGCTCGTCTTGCCGCGCGGTCCGCAACGACGACCATCATCGCCTCAGGACATGCCCCCGACGTCCTGCGTCAGATAGCCGATGGTCGCTCGGTTGGTACGCTGTTGTATCCCAGTAATGGCAAGGTCAGCGCCCGCAAACAATGGCTCGGTGCAACCATCCGTCCGCGGGGTAGCCTGCGTTTGGACAGTGGCGCGTGTCGGGCACTGCTGCAACAAGGCAAGAGCCTTTTAGCTGTCGGTGTGACGGCTGTCAGCGGAGATTTTTCGCGCGGTGAATTGGTCGTGCTGGAAGATAACAATGGGGTCGAGCTTGGACGCGGCCTGGCTAATTATTCCGCTGCTGAATGTCGCCAGATTGCGGGCTTAAGCTCTGACCAGATAGACGCGGTGCTCGGATTCAGCCGCGAGCCGGAAGTAATTCATCGCGACAATATGCTTATCGAGAGTCGAGCTTGAATAAAAAAGCCGGCGCTAGGCCGGCTTTTTACTGCAATTCGGTGAAATTTCGCTTCAGGCCATCGCTTTGATGCGGGCATTGAGCCGCGCTTTGTGGCGCGCTGCTTTGTGTTTGTGAATGATGTCTTGGCCGGCCATGCGGTCGATGGTCGGTACGGCCTTACCATAGGCGGCAACTGCAGCAGCCTGATCCCCGGACTCGATAGCTTTTATGACTTGTTTGATCCGGGTGCGCAGCAGCGAGCGGCGGCTAGCGTTATTCTGGCGACGCTTCTCGGACTGACGTGCGCGCTTGCGCGCTTGAGCAGAATTTGCCAAGGACCTTTTCTCCGTTCGGCTGGGCTTGAGAGCGCGGCACTATGCTGTTTCGAACCGGTCTTGTCAATCCTGCTAAGGCGCTTCGAGCGGGGCCGAGGGTGCGTATAATCGCGCCCTCAAGGCCGCCGGGTCGACACCACGGGAACCCACTCTGAGCTCGAATCTGTTGCGGTCGACCGCACTCGTCGGTCAGATGACGCTGGTGTCGCGGATCCTCGGTTTCGTGCGCGACATCATCGTGGCGCGTGCCTTCGGTGCCGGCATGGCCGCCGATGCTTTCTTCGTTGCCTTCAAGATCCCCAACCTTTTTCGGCGCCTGTTCGCCGAAGGCGCTTTTACTCAAGCCTTCGGGCCGGTGCTGAGCGAATGTCGCGAGAAGGAAGGAGAGCAGGCGGTGCGGCGCCTGATCGACGCTGCTGCGGGCAGCCTGGCCATCGCCGTGTTGGGG
>JANOXY010000568.1:0-3604 GCA_031418675.1 Pseudomonadota bacterium | reverse complement strand
ACGCCGCCGGAAATAATCATGAAGGTCTTGCGATCGGTCAGGTGCACAAAACCGTCGGCATCCAGATAACCGACATCGCTGACGGTGCTCATGCTGCCATCGGCCGAACGCGATTCCTGGGTACGCTCGGGGTCGTTGAAGTATTCAAACGGCGTCGCAGTTTTGAACCACAGGGTGCCCGGGGTGCCCGTTGGGCATTCGTTCATGTCATCGTCCAGCACATGCAGTTCACCCAAAATGACACGTCCCACGGTGCCGGGATGGGCCAGCCATTCCTGGCTGTCGCAGGCTGTAAAGCCCAGGCCCTCGGTGGCGCCGTAGTACTCATGAATGATGGGCCCCCACCAATCGATCATTTCCTGTTTGACCTGGATCGGACAGGGTGCGGCTGCGTGCACGACAAATTCCAGCGAAGAGAGGTCGTAACGTTCACGCACCTCGCGCGGCAGTTTCAGCATACGGCTGAACATGGTCGGCACCAGCTGCGTGTGGGTGACGCGATACTTTTCGATCAAGGCCAGGTACTGCTCGGGGTCAAAGCGCTCCATGATGATCGAGGTGCCGCCGATGCGCATGGTGAGGCTGACCGCAGTATTGGGTGCGGAGTGGTACAGCGGCGCCGGCGACAGATAGACCATACCCTCGCGGTATTGCCAGAGCTTGGTCAGGAAGTGGTAGAGCGGCAGCGGATCGTCCGCGGCATTGTCGGGCAAGGGACGCAGAATTCCCTTGGGCCGACCGGTGGTACCGGACGAGTACAACATCGCGGTACCGAGGCGTTCATCGGCAATGGGCGTCGTCGGCATCCTCGCCGTAGCGGTCGCATAGTCCACAAAAGGCGCGTCGTCGCCGCTACCATCGATGATCAAACACAGCTTCAAGCGTGGGCACAACTTGGCGGCGGCGATGGCCACATCGCGCCGGGCGGCGGTCGTAATCAGCACCTGCGAGTGGCTATCGTTGACGATGAAGGCCACTTCTTCGGCGGTGAGATAGGAATTGACGCAGGTGTAATAGAGACCGGCGCGGGCGCCAGCGCCGCAACATTCGAGAAAACGCGGGTGGTTTTCCATCAGCATTGCATAGTGGTCGAGGCGCTTGAGACCGGTGGCGCGGAACAGATGCGCCAGTTGATTACAACGGGCATCGAATTCGCGAAAGCTGATCACCTCGCCACTGCCAGCCATGATGAAACAGGCTTCGTCGGCCCGCGTTTGGCTGTATTTTCCTGGGTACACTCGAATCTCCCCTATTTGTCGTTCAGTTCCCAGCGCCGCTGCGCCGCTTATGCCGGCACTCTACGCCAGGGTGGCATCGTCGTCACAGGCATAACGATCGTGGATGTCCAGCACACGCTGCACACTGTCTGGCACTCCCCCCTCGCCGATGCGTTGCAGTCGCCGCGCTGCGCAGGCGTTACGCGAACGATCTGCGTACTGGCTCAGCCAGAAATTGAAGCTGCGTTTTTTCAGTTCGGTACTGAAGGGGAAGCGCGCGGTCGGGCGCGCCAGGCCGATACGCCAGGGCTTCGGCGTCAAACGCGCGCGAAAGCAGCGCTGGCTTCGACACAGACGGGTGTACAGGCGATCCACCTTCAAGGCCTTGAATAACAATTCAACCGCGGGGCTGTCGGGGCGAATTTCGCGATTGATAATCATAAAGCGCAGGCCCGCGCGGGTCTCGTAGACCTGGAACACAAACTCAGGGTGTGCGTTCTGGAAGTCACGCAGATGGTCGAGAAAGTAGGATTTATCGCGCGCGCGGCGCCCGATGCGATTACAAATTCTCAGCACCAGGTTCTCGCTAGGCAGATCGATATCACCGAACAACACGCGTTCAGTATTCAATACCAGCGCGCCATAGCGATTGCGGGTGATGACGGCCAGCAGCTCACCTTCAGCGTCGACGAACTCCTCGATCACTTCCTCGCGAATGGCGTCGGCGGAATACTGGTAGTCGGTGGCACGACCGGCGAAAAATGCCAAGGCGCGTTCGGCGCGAGCGCGGGCCGCTTGCTCGGCTGCTTCCAGCCCGGTGTTGGATGCGCCCCACACCCGTACCGCCCCCGGTCTGCCAAACCGCGACGGCACCCTGATCTCGACGCTGCTCCAGAACCTGGCGAAATTCATAGGTGTTGATTGTTCTTTTTTTCAGATGAGGACCTAGCGCAGGTGCGATTCTAACCCGCCACGTGCCAACCCAGTGTGTCTGGATCATGGCGATCGGACGTCCGATAGTGGTCGTCCGACTGTCGGCGGGTTAAACGCTGGGAAGCAAGGAACGCTTGCGTTTGCCCACGTCAATCGTGCTCGCGACTAAACCACTGCACATGCGCAGCGCTTCAGAGGCGAGCGGAAATTCTACTGATGATGAGTGTGATCGCCAGCAACTAAGTGATGCAGTTGAACGACGCTCCCGTGGGCCCCAGAGATCCACCCGTTGGGCGCGCTAGACGCGCACCCAACGCCAGCCAACCGACTCAGGCGCTGCGCTTCTCGATGTCCGCCAGCACCGGCAGCAAATACTTCTTGAATTGCGTGGGGTCTTCGGCCATGGGGAAATGGCCCATGCCTTCCATCAAGGTGTAAGTTGCACCGGGCACCGCGTCGGCCAGCGCCTTGGCCGCGGCTGGATAAGCAGACCAGTCGTAATCGCCACTCAAGACGTACAACATGCACTTCTTGGTGTCGATTTGAGCGGCCTTGTCTCGCAGATCATGTTCGACGCCGTAGTAGTTCAGGTCTCCTGCGAACACGGCCGGCGCGCCCTGGCTGTACATCCAGATGGTTTCGCGCACATTGGCTTCGGGTGCGTGGGGTGAGCACAGGCTCATCATCGCGGCCGGTTTCGACTCGTTGGACAGCCGCGGATGATGCCACCACTGATTGATCAAGCGATCCATGTTACCGCTCCACATCGAGGCCTCGAGCCCGATGCAGGCGCGGAAATCCTTGGCGTGATACAGAGCCAGATCGGCGGCCAGATGACCACCCATGGAACAGCCCATATAAACCGGTCGCTGGAGTTCCAGTGCGCCGATCAATTGCACCCAGTAGTTCATGAAGAACTTCTGGGTCAGGCGATATTCCTGCTCCCAGTAGCGCACGCTCTGCGGCGGTAGTGACTTGCCGTGATAGGGCAAGTCAGCGGCAATCACCCTGAAGCGCGAGGTGATGTCCGGATCTTCGAGCAGGTGACGAAACTGCCGACCGTCGGCGCCGGCGGTATGCTGACAGACCAGCGGAATACCCTGCCCGGCTTCTTCCAGGTAAACGCGATACTCAACGCCATCGAGATCAAGATAGAGATAGCGCCCGGTAATTTGTGAAAAACGTGCCATGGTGTATCCCTCTCATGCCGCCTGGCGCTGCTCACGCACACATTCGCCCATCAGGGCGTGGATGCGGCGCAGCGCGTAGTAATAAGCGTAGGCCGATTCGAGGTCGCCACCGAACTCGAACGGGTGGTGAAAGGAAGCCGCAAACCAATCGTGATAAAACGGTTTGGGCTTGGCCATCAACATCTGCTCCCACACTTCTACCGGGCCACCGATATTGATGGTGTAGGGATCAAAACCATGGGTGCCGTGATTAAAACTGTCGAC